>JACRMK010000006.1:13725-79784 GCA_016235055.1 Chloroflexota bacterium
GGGGGAGCGAGTTAAAAGGGGATTGGCGCGGCGGCTTTGCCGCCGCGCCAATCCCCAATACCCTTTTCCCCTTCTCCCCCGCGCGCGGGGGAGAAGGGGCTAGGGGATGAGGGGGTGACAACCACACTTGCCGCCCGGGATGGGAACATAATCAAACTGAAACAGTACAGGACAGTCCGCGAATAGCACGAATCTACGCGAATGGCTATGGTTTTCATTCGTGCCGATTCGCGTTATTCGCGGATTTCTTTTTGTGTTCCTTCGTGTGGCTTCGTGGACATGTTTTTCCCGCTTTCGCGGGCATCGGCGTATTTGCCATCTATCCCGTGAATTGCTAAAATAGCCGCGCTTGCAGGCTGGAATAGAGTGACGGGAGGGGCGCACAGGCGTGCGCCCCTTTGTTACGGACATTTGACGTTATCTTCATCGCAGGAGGATCACAGCATGGGTTTCTACCTTACTATCGTGCCGGTGGTCTCTGTGATCGCGCTGGCATTCGTGGGCTGGCTGGCCTACGATGTGCTGCGGCGCGACACCGGGACCCCCGAGATGTTGGAAGTGCATCGCACGATCAACGAAGGCGCCGTCGCGTTCTTGCGCCGGCAGTATACGACGATCGGCATCCTGGCCGTCGTCACGTCGGTGATTATCGGCGTCCTGATCGCCGGGCTTGAGAAGTTCCCCGAAGTCGCGGCCTACCGGAACAACCAGATTGGGCTGGGCGTCCTGACCGGCGTTGCGTTCCTGGTCGGCGCGGCCGCCTCGGCGCTGAGCGGTATCATCGGCATGTTCGTGGCGGTCAAGTCGAACGTGCGCGTGGCCAGCGCCGCGCGCCAGGGCGTCGGCCCGGCGCTGCAGGTGGCGCTGCGCGGCGGCGCGGTGTCCGGCTTCCTCGTCGTGACGCTCTCGCTGATCGGCGTCTTCATCATGTTCGTGGCGTTCGGCGGCATCGACCATCCGGGCGATGCGCCGTTCCTGATCGTCGGCACCGGCTTCGGCGCGTCGTTCGTCGCGCTGTTCGCGCAGCTCGGCGGCGGCATCTACACCAAGGCCGCCGATGTCGGCGCGGACCTGGTCGGCAAGGTCGAAGCGAACGTGCCGGAAGACGACCCGCGCAATGCGGGCGTCGTGGCTGACCTGGTGGGCGACAACGTCGGCGACTGCGCCGGCCGTGGCGCCGACCTGTTCGAGTCGACCGTCGCCGAGAACATCGGCGCGATGATCCTGGGCGTGGCCATCTTTGTCAAGACGCAGCGCGTCGAGTGGATCTTCTTCCCGCTGGTTGTGCGCGCGCTGGGCGTGATCGCCTCGATGGTCGGCCTGCTGGCCGTGCGCTACAACAAGGGCGAAGAGCCGATGAACGCGCTCTTCCGCGGCTACGCCGTGGCGGCCGTGCTCTCCGCCGTGGCGATGGGCCTCGTGACCAACATGATGCTGGGCGATGCCTGGCTGCCGCTCTTTGCGGCGGGCCTGGTCGGCATCCTGGCCGCGATCGCGTTCGTGCTGATCACGATGTACTACACCGAGGCGCGTTTCCGCCCGGTGCAGGAAATCGCCGACGCCAGCAAGACCGGCGTGGCGACCAACATTATCAGCGGCCTGGCCGTGGCGTTTGAGAACACCGCCGCGCCGGTCATCGGCATCGGCATCGCGCTGCTGGCCTCGTATTATCTCGGCACGCTGACGGCTGATACGCTGAAGGTCACGCCGGCCGTCGCCGGTATCTTCGGCACCGCCGTGGCGACCATGGGCATGCTGATGACCGCCGCGTACGTGCTGGCGATGGACACCTTCGGCCCGATCGTGGACAACGCGGGCGGCATCGTCGAGATGTCGAACGCGCCGAAGGAAGTGCGCGACGGCACCGACGCGCTCGACTCGGCCGGCAACACGACCAAGGCGCTGACCAAGGGCTATGCCATTGGCTCGGCTGCGCTGGCCGCTTTCCTGCTGTTCAGCGCCTACCTGGACAAGGTCGGCCTGGTGCGCGCCGCGGAACAGGGCATCGACCCGAACTCGCCGCAGGGCGTCGCGATCAACGCCGCCGCGCACGTCGTCAATCTGGGCGATGTGCGGGTGTTCGTCGGCGCGCTGATCGGCGCCATGCTCGTCTTCCTCTTCTCGGCGTTCGCGATTCGCGCGGTGAGCAACGTGGCGCAGGAGATCATCAAGGAAGTGCGCCGCCAGTTCAAGGAGATCCCGGGCCTGCTGGAAGGCAAGCCGGGCGCCAAGGCCGACTACGCCCGTTGCGTGGACATCACCACGCGCGGCGCGTTGAAGGCGATGGTGCTGCCGGGTGTCCTGGCGGTGGGCACGCCGATTGTGGTCGGCATCCTGCTGCGCGCCGAGGCGGCTGCGGGCCTGCTGATGGTCGGCACGATGAGCGGTATCCTGCTCGCCACCGTGATGAACAACGGCGGCGGCGCCTGGGACAACGCCAAGAAGTTCATTGAGGCGGGCAACCTGGGCGGCAAAGGCTCGGACGCGCACAAGGCGTCCGTGGTGGGCGACACGGTCGGCGATCCGTTCAAGGACACCGCTGGCCCGTCGCTGCACGTGCTGATCAAGCTGCTGGCGACGATTACGCTGGTGCTCGCGCCGCTGTTTATCTAGACGCAGCGCGGCGGCTGAACGACAGACCCGAAGGGTTTACAAAACCCTTCGGGTCTTTTTTGCTTCGAGCGCGGTCCGGCTTGCTGCCCCGCTTGTCATTCCGGCGCAAGCCGGAATCCAGTCCCACGCGCATGCATACAGTAGCGTTTAGAATCTACTTCGACGAGCGTGATTCACAGTAGTTGAATCGGCTTCAACCGCAGGCCCTGCCATTTTTGTTCAAGAATGATTTGCGCGAATCGGTTCGAGATGAACACCTCTCGAAATCCGCTATGTCCGCTACCAAACCATTCATGCGATAACTGGATATCCACATTCTCATGAAGACTTCCCCGACTGATCGACATAAGGCCGCGCATATGCACGGCTTTTTTTGTGATACCGCATCGTCGACACATCTCCGATCTTAATCCGTGTGCATTCAGTAAGGATGGCTTGGCAATAGACGGCACATAAAGCTGCGATACAAATTGTGATGGTTTGCCAGTTCTATGAACGTCTACATTCCACTTCTCGTGTCCTTTTATGTTCGCCGCGTCAAGGCGACTGAATACATTGTCCGTGGTCAAGACGGCATATGCCCAATGCAATGTTAGGAAGTCGTGCTTCCCCAACTTAGGCTCTGCCACCAAGTTAAAGGGTGTTTTTTGGATGAATCCCGCACCGCAAAGTGGACAGAAGTTTTCATAATTGGCTGGATTCGTGCCCAAGTCTCTTTGGGGGTGTGGATATCCTTGCTGATAAGTTGGCACAAGCCGCACCCAAGGAGCTGCCCGAATCTCTGCGTCTGTGAAAATCGTGTCATAGACATCAAGCGCCAATTTCTCTTTTGCCAACGCTGACAGCGGTAACCAATTGGGGTCAGATTCGACAATATCAATGTGAAGTAGATAGCCATTGCTTGGCAACGGACTTCGCTTTGACTTGATGCGCAACGAATCTATAGCCTGATCGACGTTGTCTTTGTGGTTGAATGTTAGCCTATGGTGTATTTCCATAATCGAACCGAGTCGGCATCAAAGTAGCGCCCCAATGCAGCATAATAGCGCGCCCGATAGAGCATCAGAGCTCGCAACCTTAAATCTCATGCCATCACCTTGACATCTAGAACAAATGTGCTATACTGGCATTTGTGGGCGAGTTGCGCCATTGATCGTTGAACCGTTTGATTCCCGCCGCTGCCCGGCCCGTTTCGTTTGAAATATAACGCGTCCGAACCCAATAGAATCAAGCCAAACGGTCCGATTCGTTTGATTGTTTGAAATGCGTCGCAATCAAACATCGGCCTCGGCTGGCGGCATTTCACTTTGTGGCAGGTTTTACCCAGCCGTCATTCCCGCCTTCGCCGTCAGTCAATCGCAGGTTTGTTGCTTTGTGCTCTTTGCTTGCTTTGCGGTGAGCAAAGCCTTCTCTCTACGCTCTCTGCGTCCTCTGCGGTGCGATTATCTTTTTACCCGCCTGCCGCCAGCCGTTCCCTTAGCCGCCCGACCAACCCCTCAAACATCACCTGGTACGCCTCGCTGGTGATCCGGGGCGTCGTCATGATCAACGCGTCTTCCTTGTTGTCGCTGTAGTAGCGCTTGCGCCGCCCCTCGACGTTGAAGCCGTACTTGCGGTACAGGTTTTGCGCGACCGTGTTGCTGACGCGCACCTCCAGCGTCATGCGCTCCGCGCCCATCGCGCGCGATTCCGCAATGATCGCCGCCAGCAGCAGTTCGCCCACGCCGCACCCGCGCCACTCGCGCCGCGTCGCGATCGTGCTGATGTGCGCGTCGTCCACCATCAGCCAGATGCCGCCGTAGGCGATCACCGTTGGACGCGGCAAACCGTCCTTGCCCGGCCGCTCACGCACGAGGTAGTAGTGCGCCATCTCGTTCTTCGCGATCTCGTGCCGGTACGCGCTGGCAGGCCACGGCTCAGTGAACGCCTCGTGCTCGATCACCATGATCGCATCGACGTCCTCGACGCGCATCGGCTCGATAACGTAGGGCAGCCCGCTCAGGTCGATCATCGGTGGCTACGCCAGGTTGTCCCCGTAGTCGGGCGCCAGCGTGTTGACGTCGTCGCTCTGCCCGGCCTGCCAGCGCACCCAGCCGAGGCGCGCCAGCACGCGCGGGTCGCGGCTGCGATCGTCCGGCGGCGCGAACTCTGCCGCGTCGCCGATCGTCGCGCGCAGCGTCTGCTCAGTGGCCGCGTCAACCTCGCCCGCAAAAAACACGCGCTGACCGGCCAGAATGGCCGCCAGATCCTCGGCGCGTCCGGGCGGGATGCGAGTGGTGGCTTCCCAGTGCGTGCCGTCGGCGCTGGCGCGGTAGAGGCACGCCGACAGCCGCCCGCGCCCAGCCTGCAGGACGGCGCACAGCACCGCGTCGGCACGCGGCGGGTACGCCTGTGCCGTAATATCGAGCGTCGGGATGCCAATCAGCGCCGCGCCGCTCACAAAGCAGCAGCCTTTGGCGACGCTGAGGCCGATGCGCAAACCGGTGTACGAGCCGGGGCCGTTGGCGACCGCGATCGCTCGGATGTCGCGCGCGGCGATGCTATTGCGCGCCAGCAACGCGACGATGTGCGGCACGAGCTCGACGGTGTGGTTGCGCTCGGTGTGCCACTGGAGCGCGTCGCGCGGTCCGCCGGCGTCCAGCAGGGCGATGCCGGCAAGCGAGGTGGCGGTGTCAATAGCAAGCAGCATAGGTCAGTCGGCGGCGATCTGTGCGAGCAGTTGCGCGGCGCGCGGTCCCGACGCGGCGAAATCGAAGGCGCGCCCGCTCCCGGCGTCCGGCTCGATGCGGATGTGCAGGCCGGGCAGGTCGCCGCGCGCATCGAACCGCTCGGCCCACTCGATCACGCAGACACCCTCGCCGTCCAGGTAGTCGCGCAGGCCGAGATTGAGCGCCTCGCGCGGGTTGTCGAGCCGGTACAGGTCGATATGGTAGAGCGGCAGCCGCCCGGCGTACTCGCGGATGAGTACGAAGGTCGGGCTGACGATCGGCTGGGTGATGCCCAGCGCGCGGCCGAGCCCCTGTGTGAAGGTCGTTTTGCCGCTGCCGAGGTCGCCGGAGAGCCACAGCACGTCGCCGGCTTGCAGCAGCGGGGCGATGCGCGCGGCCAGCGCCTGCGTTTCGGCGGCGCTCTGCGTGCGGGTAACCCAGGTGGCAGTCACATTCTTGATTATACCAAAGCGCCCGGGGCCGGGCGTGCGCTGGAATTTTACGCACACCCGCCGGATATATTGTCCAAGACGTGGGGACAGGTCTCTGACCTGTCCGAGCGCGCGGGTCAGAGATCTGCCGCAACACAGGCGCAGCGCGGATACCGATGTAGGGACAGGTCTCTGACCTGTCCGAGCGGACGGGCCAAAGACCTTGTCGTTACCTCCGCCGCTACGCGAGCGCGGCTGGCCCGCCTTCGCGGCTGTGCTACAATGAAGGTGGACTGGCTGCGTCGCGCGCAGGGTATACCGCAAAAGGTTAGGGATCGCACGGAAAGCCAGACCGTCATTCCGGCATGTTTTTGGCCGGAATCCACTCAACAAGGTGGCCCTGGCAATGGAGACAGTGGATGCCAGCGGTGGTCAGCGGCGAGAAGCCAGCGGGCAACGCATGCCGGCATGACGAGGGGGCGCAGTCCCGACAGTTTGGCGGTATACCCGCGACGCACAGCCGCAGATTTACCGCATGCCCGTTTCATGTTATCATCCCGTGCGGAAAACACTATGCGAATCGGCATTATTTCAGACATTCACGCGAACTCCGTCGCGCTGGAACGCGTCCTGCAGGTCATGGGCCCGGTGGACACGCTCTGGTGCCTCGGTGACGTCGTCGGCTACGGGCCCAACCCCAACGAGTCGATCGAGCGCCTGCTGGCCCTCCCGAACATGGAGGTCTGCCTGACTGGCAACCATGACTGGGCGGTGCTCGGCAAGCTCGACCTGAACGACTTCAACCCGGACGCGCGCCAGGCCGCGCTCTGGACCCGCGAGCAGTTGACCCCGGCGAGTGAGCGCTTCCTCGACGAGCGGCCGGGCAAGGTCGTGCGCGATGCGGAGTTCACGCTGGCGCATGCCAGCCCGCGCCAGCCAATCTGGGAGTACATCACCTCCGTGCCGCTGGCGCGCGCGAACTTCCCGCAGTTCGATACGCCGGTCTGCCTCGTCGGGCACACCCATGTGCCGGCCATCTACGCGCTCGACGCCAAAGGCATCGTGCACGACGAGCTGCCGACCGATGGCGGCAAGCTCAACCTGCGCGACGGGCGGCGGTACATCGTCAACCCCGGCAGCGTCGGGCAGCCGCGCGACAGCGACCCGCGCGCCGCGTACGCCATCTTCGACAGCGACAGCGGCGACTTTTATTTCCACCGCACCGAGTACGACATCGTGGAAACGCAGCGGCGAATGACCGCCGCGCAGATGCCGGTGCGGCTGATCATGCGGCTGAACTTCGGCTGGTAAACGGCCCGGGCGAGTCATGCGACTCGCCCTTTTTTATTGGGGAACAATCGGGCTTGGCACGGCGTCTGTATGGCAGAACAACAACCCGCAACCCGAAGGAGGCTCTCATGAAGAATACGCTGCTGAAAATGGTTGGCGTGCTGCTGCTGGCGGCGCTGGCGCTTAGCGCATGCGGCGCGGCCGCCACGCCAAGCTACATGCCGGGCCCCGCCGCCGAATCGCGGGCCGCCGACGGCTCAACCACGACCGCCGGCGCGCCCAATAGCAAGGCGCTGCCGTCCAACGCGCCGGCTCAGGCGCCCGCGCCGGGCCAGCCCAGCACGGGCAGCGCCGCCGTGTCCGACCGGCTGATCATCAAGACGGCGACGATCGCGCTGATCGTGAAGAACACGGAGCAGGCGTTCGACAGCATCAAGACGCAGACCGCCGCGTTCGGCGGGTTCGTGTCGGACTCCAGCACGGTGCGGATTGACAAGGATCGCGTGCGCATCACGGCAACGGTCCGCGTGCCCGCCGACAAGTACGACGAGGCGATCAAGGCGTTCAAGAAGGACGTGATTCGGGTCAACAACGAGAAGCTCGGCGGGCAGGATGTGACCGAGGAGTACACCGACCTGAACGCCCGCCTGCGCAACCTGGAGGCGACGGAGAAAGAACTGCTGGCGCTGATGACGACCGTGCGCGAGCGGATGCAGAAGGCGGAGGACATCCTCGCCGTCCAGCGCGAGATCAACAATGTGCGCGGTCAGATCGAGCAGTTGAAGGCGCGCATCCAGTTCCTCGATCGCTCAGTCTCGCTGGCGACGATCACGGTCTCGCTGGATTCGGAGACGCCGGAAGCGCCGGTGACACAGGAAGGCTGGGACCCGCTGCGCGTGGCGCGCGATGCCCTGCGCGGGCTGGTGAGCACGATGCAGGGTCTGGTCAACCTGGCGATCTACCTGCTGATCTTTGTGGCGCCGGTCCTGCTGGTCATCTTCCTGCCGCTGTACGGGTTGTGGCGGCTGTGGCGGCGGTCTCGCAAGCCGAAGGCGCCGAAGGCGTAGGGGCGCATCGGCGTGTGCGCCTGATGCAAATGACCAGGTAGGGGCGCACCGATGTGCGCGCCCGGCGGGGGGAGGGGCGGCACGCCAATCGGTCAGGCCGAACAAAAGACCCGAAGGGTTCTGTAAACCCTTCGGGTCTGATTTTCTGCATACGGGCGTTCACATGAACGCCTGTATCTTTTTGCCTACACCACGGGTGCCGGGCGTGCGCCGGCGCCGTTGTCGGGTGGAGTGTGCGGCTGCGACAGCAACCGGTGGTACTCGCCGAACCAGTCCAGGAACTCGCGGCGGCGCAACTGGCGCTCTTTCATGCGCTCCCGCTCGCGGAAGCGTTCCAGCGCATCGGAGATGAACGCCTGCGCGCGGCGCGGGTTCGGAATGTGGTCGAACGTCAGGCCGCTGTCGCCGCCGGCGGTCTGGATCAGCACCGTGCCGTAGTCGAACATGTTCTGGATGAACGTGTCGCGCTTGAACGTCACGTTCTGCACCTGCCCCAGGCTCGCCACGCGTACGCGCTCCTGCAGCCAGAGCGGCTGACGCTCGGAATCGATCAGGCGGTCGGGCGTGAGCACGTAGATGTCGTTCTCCCAGTCGCGGTACTCGTACCAGAGCCAGAACAGCGCGAGCGGCGTCAGCACCACGGCGATCAGCAGGGTGGCCGGCACCGAGAGCAGGCCGATGCCGACGATGTCGCTGTACAGCATGTAGAGCGTGAAGGCGATCACGACGGTCAGCATCAGTATCGGCATGCTGATGTCGCGCAGCAGCAGCAGCACGTGCTTGCGCCAGATGATCTGGTCGCCCTTGTGCGCGTAGGACGGCGCGATGATGTGCACGTTGCCGAACATCCGGCGCAGGATGCCGGAGCGCCCCTGCACCGAGACGCCGCCCGGCAGGCTGTCGGCGTCCGGCTTGTCGCCGCCGAGCCCGATCTCCTGCTGGAGCTCGCGTCGGATCGTCTGGCGCAGGCGCGAGATCTCCATCTGCCGCGCGTGCTCGCCCATGCGCGTGCGCTCGGCCTCGATCGTTTCGCGAATGTGGCGCGCGCGCGGCACGAAGTCGAACACGATGCGCCCGCCGCCCGCGGCCGTCTGGATCGTCACGTCGCCGAAGTCGAACAGATTGGCGAACAGGTTCGGCATCTCCGAGGTGACGTTCTGGATCTTGTCGAGCCCCGCTTCCTCGATCTCCTCAAACAGGAAGAGTGTGCGCTCGTGATGCAGCACGCGGCGGCTGGAGACGATGAACCAGTCGTTCTGCCAGTCAATGGTGTACCAGAGCAGACCGAGCACGTATACGGCCGCGGCGCCGGCGGCGACGCCCAGCAGTACCTGTCCGCCGAACGCGACCAGGGCGATGGTCGCCGGGATGAAGAACGCTGACCAGGCCGCGATGCGTGTGATAAGCCAGAGTGCGTGCCGGTGCGTGCTGTGCACCAGCGCCTCCTCGGCGCGCTTGGAGGGGAATTCGGCCAGCCGCCGCTTCGAACGCTGCACGATGCCGGCGTCGATCTCGCGCTGGATCTCGGGGTATTCGTTGTAGAACTCGAGGAAGTCGGCGCGCGCGAGGAATAGGAGCGACACCTGGCTGACGGCGTCGACCGTCTCGCGGCGCGGGGTGCTCTCGACCAGCGAGGTCGCCCCGAAGACGTCGCCCGCCACGTAGTAGCCGAGGAACTGCTGGCCGCCGGGCACGTTGCAGTTGGCGGACAACTGGCCGGATTCGACCAGGTAGAAGCGCTCGGCGGTCTCGCCCTCGCGGAAGATCACCTCGTTGCGCGGGCGCGACTCCTCGCCGAACTTGTCCAGCCACGGCTCGAGCTCCGCATCGTCGAGCACGTCGAGAAACTTGAAGCGCCGCAGGCGTTTGATGTCGACCATGACAGGTATCCTTGCCAGTCCGTGGAACCGCTCGTCATTGAGTGCGGACGGGTACCCCGGACCGCGCAGTTGTTATACTGTTTCGAAGTGTGCATGTCCCCATCACGCCGTCGCTTACGCACACGGCGTGACAACAACCGGCCCTCCCCCCGACCCCCCCCCAGCTTCGCTGGGAGGGGGTGCAAGTCAATGGGGATTGGCGCAGCGGCGCAGCCGCTGCGCCAATCCCCGATGGTTTTTCCCCTTCTCCCCCGCAGCGCGGGGGAGAAGGGGCCAGGGGATGAGGGGGCGGAAGTTGCCCCTACACAACCGCAATTAGGACATTGTCAAACCAAAACAGCATTACAGCCCAGCCTTGATCTGCTCGGCGGCGCGGCGGGTCATGCCCGGCACGGCCGCCAGTTCCTCCACGGGCGCGCGGCGGATGGCGTCCAGCGACCCGAACTGCTTCAGCAGCGCCTGCCGCCGTTTCTGCCCGATGCCCTTGATCTCGTCGAGCTGCGACGCCATCGACTGCTTGTCGCGCAGGCTGCGGTGATACGCCAACCCGTAGCGGTGTGCCTCGTCGCGCACGCGCTGCAGCAGTTGCAGCGCCGCCGTATCGCCGCCCAGCCGCAGCGACTGCGACTCGCCGGGGCGGAAGATCTCCTCCTGCTGCTTGGCCAGGCTGATGATCGGCACCGGGTCGAGCCCGAACTCCTGCATGACCTCGACGGCGGCCGATAACTGGCCTTTCCCGCCATCAATCATAATCAAATCGGGCAGGACTGCAAACGACGGATCACGCTTCGCGCCGGCGGCTTTGACCGGGGCCGCGCCTTTGGCGCTCACGCCGGGCCCGCCGCCCGATTCGCGCTCGGCGTGCTCGCTGGCGTAGTGCTTGAAGCGGCGGCGCAGCATCTCCTGCAGGCTGGCGAAGTCGTTCGGCTCGCCGGTCACCGTCTGGATCTTGAACTTGCGGTAGTCGCTCTTGCGCGGCGTGCCCTTCTCGAAGACGACCATCGCGCCGACGATCCCGACGCCCTGCGTGTTCGAGATGTCGTAGCCTTCGATGCGCGTCGGCGGGCTGTCGAGCCCGAGCGCTTCCTGCAGTTCGGTCAGCGCGCCGGTATGCTTCGTCTCGTCGGCCGCCCACTGGGCGCGCATGGCGGTCAGCGTCTCGACCGCGTTGTTGACCGCCATGTTCACCAGATCGCGCTTCTGGCCGTGGTGCGGCACGCTGATCTCGACCTTGTCGCCGCGCCGGTCGCGCAGCCACTGCTCGATGATCTTCGTCTCGTCGATCGCCTCGGGCAGCAGGATTTCGGGCGGCACGTAAGCGGCCTCATCGTAGAACTGCGTGACGAACGACGAGAGCACCTCGCCGGACTCTTTCTCGGCGGTGCCTTCCAGCACGAAATACTCGCGCCCGATCAGCTTGCCGTAGCGGATGAAGAAGACCTGCACGCACGCCTGGCCGTTCTCGCGCGCGATGGCGACGACGTCCTGGTCGGCCAGCCGCGTCGAGACGATCGCTTGCTTCTCGCTGATCTTCTGCAGGGCGACCAGCTTGTCGCGCAGGGCGGCGGCGCGCTCGAACTCCAGCACCTCGCTGGCCGCGCTCATCCTGGCCGTGATGTCGGCGATCACGTCCTCGGAGCGCCCGTCGAGGAAATCCATCAACTGCTTGATGACCGCGCGATACTCCGCCTTGTTGACCGCGCCGATGCACGGCCCGTTGCACATGCGAATGTCGAGGTACATGCAGGCGCGCGGGTCGGCGCCGGTAATCTCGCGGTCGCAGGTCAGGTACGGGAAGACGCGCCGCAGGGTGTTGAGCGTTTCGTACACGGCCCAGGCCGCCGTGAACGGCCCGTAGTAGCGCGCGCCGTCGCGCTCCATGCGCCGCGTCATGAACACCTTGGGGAACGGCTCCTGCCAGGTGACCTTGATGTACGGGTAGCGCTTGTCGTCCTTCAGCCGCACGTTGTAGCGCGGCCGGTAGCGCTTGATCAGATTGTTTTCGAGGACCAGCGCTTCCAGCTCGGAGCCGGTGACGATGAAATCGATCCGCTCGACCTGCAGCGACATCTGCCACGCCTTGGGCTGCGTGGCGATATTGGAGCGGTGCCAGTACGAGCGGACGCGGTTGCGCAGGTTGATCGCTTTGCCGACGTAGATGACCGTGTTGCCGCGGTCATGCATGATATAGCAGCCCGGCTTGGTCGGCAAGCTGTCCAGTTGCGACTGGATCGCCGGCGTTATGTGACTTTCACTCATCGTTGAGATTCTAGCATAGACCTGCGCCGCGCTTCAACTGCTTTCACCGCAAAGAACGCAAAGAGCGCAAAGAAAAACCACCAGCCAAGCTCACCGCAGAGCACGCAGAGAACACAGAGAAATCCCTGCCTTCATCTTGTCACCCTGTCACCTTGTCACCCTGTCATCCTGTCATCTTGTCATGCAGTCACCCGGCCGCCTCGATCCCCTCCTCCGCCAGCCACGCGTTCACGCGCGCCTGCATGCGCCCGGCACGGTACGCCTGCCAGCGCGCGGCTTCGGCGGGCGCGTCGCGCAGGATGGCCTCGAAGCGCGCGCGAGCGCCCGTGCCCTGCATCGCGCGCCAAAGCCGCTCGCGCAGCGCCGCGTCGGACGACTCCGCGAACGTCTTCATGTCGGCGTAACCGTCCATCGAGTCGCTCTCCGGCACCTTGCGGTAGCGCGCGCCGAAGCCCGCCTCGATCCGGTGCGCGGCGCGCAGGTCGTCCTTCACGCGCGCGCCAAGGTCGCGGCGCGACAGCGCCAGCTCGATATCGAGCGTGCCGTCGTCGGCGCCGTACATCTCCTGCAGGCCGTACAGTATCCGGCGCGTCTCCTCGCCGATGCGCTCGATCGCGCCGCTTTCCACGTCGAGGTAGAACGACAGCGCGCCCGATGACTGCTCGAACGCGTCGCACAGCCGGGCCAAGTCGAAAGGGACGGAGAGTGGGGTTGTCATAGGTCGCTCATAGCGGTTCCGGGCGGTGGCGGACAGCGCAGGCGTAGGGACGGGCCTCTGACACCCCAAAGGGCGCGACACGTCGCCTGTCCGCCCGGATCAAAGACACGTCCCGCGGAATAAGGGTAGGGACAGGTCTCTGACCTGTCCGGACGGGTCAAAGACCCGTCCCTACGACGGCGCAATCGCATGCCCGGTTCATACGACAGACCGCTCAATCCGTCACCGCGGCGCAGACCGCGCTTGAAAAGCGCGACCAGCGCGGGTGGTTCCAGAGGTTGTGCAGTATATGGTTGCCGAGCATCACGCAGACGAGCTCGCGCTCCGGGTCGGCCCATGCGAAGGTGCCGGCCACGCCGGAGTGCCCGAACGTGCGCGGCGACGTGAACTCGCCGGAGAAGTGCGGGCGCTTGGCGGCGCGCATGTCGAAGCCGAGCCCCCAGGCGCATTCGTCCCAGGTCATGAAGCCCTCGATGCCGCCGCGCAGGCCGGTCGTCTGGTTAGTCGTCATCAGCCGCGTCGTCGCCGGGGCGAGCACCGCACGCCCGTGCGCCTTGCCGCCGTCGAGGAACATCTGGAAGAACGCGGCCACGTCACCGGCGGTGGCGATGACGCTGCCGCCGGGGTTGGTCAGGGTCCGTGCGTAGCGCGAGTTGAAGCGTTCGAACGTGCCGCCGGCGTCGGGCACGCCATCCACCTGTGCAATGCGCGCATAGGTCGAGTCCGGCGGCGCCAGATACGCCTCGCTCATGCCGGCGGGCGCGAACAGCCGCTCGCGCAGGAACGTGGCGAACGGCTTGCCGCTGACTGCCTCGATGACCAATCCGAGCATGCCGTAGCCGACGTTGCTATACTCGACTTTGCTGCCGACCGGCGCGGCGAGGCGCGTGCGGTGGTAGTGCTTCAGCAGCGCGTCGGTGCCCGATCCGCGCTCGACCTGTTCGGTGATCTCCGGGCCGGGGTCCTGCGGCAGGCCGCTGGTGTGCGTCAGCAGTCGCCGGATGGTGATCGCGTCGCGCCACTCGCCCTTGAACTGCGGCACGTAGTCCGACAGCGGGTCGTCGAGCGAGACCTTGCCCGCCTCGACCAGCATCATCACGGCGGTCGCCGTCATCGGCTTGCCGATCGACGCGATGTGGAAGAGCGTGCTTGAGTTCACGGCGCGACCATTCTCGCCGGCGTCCGTGCGGCCGCCGTAAAACTCGCCCGCCATGCGGCCGCGCCGCGCGACGACGGCGGCCACGGCGCTGACGGTGCCGTCGGCCAGCCAGCCCTGCGGCTGCGCGAAGGCGGCTTGCAGGCGTTCGGCCGACAGGCCGACGGATTCGGGGGATGCGGTAGGCAGCATGACCAGGACTCCACAGGTGGGATGACGAGATTATAGAACGGCCAAGAGGCAAATCCCAAATCCCAACAGGCGCGGTAGCGGCGTTCAACTGAACGCCGGCCCGGGGCTTGAAATGCAGCGGAGTTGCGAGATGCCGGCTCGCGAATAGGAAGGGGCTTATTCAGCGCAAGCGCAGGTGGGATCAGGCGCTCGCCCAATTCTCGATACGCAGATTAGCAATGCGGTTGTAGTGACGTGTATTATTCGTGACCAGTATCCGGTCGGTCGCCATGGCCGTTGCGGCGATGAGCAGGTCGAAGTCCGCGACCGGCTGTCCCTGTTTGCGCAATTCGCTCTTGATACGCCCGAAGACGTGTAACACGGCATTGTCGAGCGGAAGCACCGGGAATTGCAGTATGAATGCTTCGGCGCGCGCGAGGTTTTCATTGACACGCGCCGAATGGTATGCGCCGAAGTACAATTCGGCCGCCGTGATGGCGGAAATGGCGATGCGGCTCACGCCGGCCTGGCGCAAATGCTCGCGGACGCTTACATCCCCCTTCAGCCAATAGACGCAGCTATCCGTGTCCAGCAGGTAGGTCACAGGCTGACCTCGCGCTCCGTGATCGTCCGGCTGGCGTAAATGTCTGCGACGATAGCGTCGGTGGAACGCTCATCATCCCATACGCCGAACGTCGCCAGCAACTCGACAGGTAGGGTGTCGCCGCTGTCGTTCGTGCCCGGCGCGTGGGATTGCTCGCGAAGCACGCGGCGCACAATTTCCGTAATCAGCGCGTCCAGATCGGCGACCGTCAGATCGCTTACCGCTTGGTCGGGGGCAAAACGTGTGGTCATCTTCCCCTCCAGTGCAAACAATGTCTCAGTTCATTATATCGCATACTGCTGGCGCACAGGCAATTCGCTATTTGTCTTCGCCCACGCCTCCGCACGGTCTGCTTGCCGTGCTGATCGCCGCCGCGCCGCACCCACCAGGTTGGTGCCTCTCGCTTGTCCGCAATGTGAAGTATACTTGCCTTGAACGCACTTGCACGGAGGCTTCTTCATGACCTTGGCACTGGTCCTCGGCGGCGGCGGGGTGGCGGGCATCGCGTGGGAGACGGGGCTGCTCAAAGGACTGCGCGATGCGGGCGTTGACCTGTCGACGGCTGACGTCTTCATCGGCACCTCGGCCGGGTCGGTGGTCGGCACGCAGTTGGCGACCGGCTGCGACCTGGATGAACTGTACGCGCGGCAGTCGCGCCCGTTCGATCCGCAGAACGAAAAAAAGCCCGACACGTCGCTGTCCGCGCTCATACTGGCGATGGCGCTGTCGTGGCGACTGTACGGCACCGCTCAGCAGCGGCGGGCGCGGCTGGGGGCGCGGGCGCTGCGGGCACGCACGCCGAGCGAGCAGAGCCGCCTCGCCATCATCAGCGCGCGCCTGCCGGTCCAGACTTGGCCCGAGCGCCGCCTGCTGATCACCGCGGTCGATACCGGCGATGGCGCGTTCGTCGTCTGGAACAAAAGCTCCGGCGTTCCGCTGACGCTGGCGGTCGCCTCAAGCTGCGCCGTCCCGATCATCTCGCCGCCGGTGACGATCAACGGGCGGCGCTACATGGACGGCGGCATGCACTCGTCGACGAACGCCCAACTGGCCGGCGGCTATGACCGTGTCGTGGTCGTGGCGGTCAGCCCGAGCGCGGCGGGCACGCACCATGCCGAAATCGTCGGGCTGCGCGCCGGCGGCAGTCAGGTGGCGCTGGTCATACCGGATGCGGCCGCGCGCCAGGTGATCTTCCCCAGCGTGATGGACCCCCTGCGCCGTCAACCTTCGGCGCGCGCCGGTCTGGCGCAGGCCGCGGCCGAGGCAGCGCGCCTGCGCGCAGCGTTCGCCTGAGCGGAGGTAGCCGCGCGATGGTTGCCCGCCGTTATTCGCGCCCGCGCCGCCTGCTGGTTGTGCTGCTGATGGCGGCGACCGCTGCCAGCGCGCTCGGCGCCGCGCTCAACATCGTCCTGGCCCCGGCGGCGGGCGCTGTCCTCGATGATGCCCTGCGCCTGCCGGTCGTCGATGCGTCGGCGCTGGCAAGCATGCCGGATGGCGCGCGCGTCGTCGTCCAGGGCGCGATCAGCGTGCGATCGACGCCGCTGCTGCGCGGCTTCGTGGCGTACGTGCGGCAGGAAGGCTCCACCCTCTACGAAATGAACTGGGGCGCGCGCGAGCAGAACAGCGCGCCGTTCGTGCTTGATGCCGTCGGCGGCCCGGTGCGCATCCTCAACAGCCGGTACACGTTGATCAACCCGCCCGCTGTGCCGCCTGACCACTACTTCGGCTTCCAAATCGGCGACTGCGTCGCGGTTACCGGCTCGGTCGCGCGCGACGCGCAGGGCCCTGCGCTGATCGCCGAGCGGGTCATCGCGGGCACGTGGGAAGGGTACTCAGTGGGACAAGTAGCTGCCCTCGCTCTGCCGGTGATTGCCGCGATTGCACTCGCGAGCCTGCTCGCTGCGGTTGTGACAAGATGACGGGATGACACGGTGACAAGGTGACTGGGTGACATGGCATGGAGTATAGGGTATTGGGAATAGGCAACGCGGCCTCGGCCACTCCAGCCCTTGCCGTATCGCGTGGTCACCTTGTCACCTTGTCACCCTGTCATCTCTTCATCCCGTCATCCAGTCATCCCCTCATCTCTTCACGATGTTTTGCCGGCCGCGGGCTTGGGACTAGAATCTGCTCGTAGCGCGTCTCTTACACTCACCCCTGGAGCGACTTTTTCATGGCAAACCTCGGATACATCGGCCTCGGCGTGATGGGCAGCCGCATGGCCAAGCGCCTGCTCGACAAAGGCCATACCGTCACTGGTTACAACCGCACGAAATCGAAGGCGCAATGGCTGATCGACGCCGGCATGCGCTGGGCCGACTCGCCGCGTGCTGTCTGCGCGCAGGCCGACATCGTCATCAGCATGGTCACCGACACGAAAGCACTGCTGGCCGTCACCGGCGGCCCGGACGGCGTGTTGGCCGGCCTCCGCTCCGGCCAACTCTACATCGACATGAGCACCGTCAGCCCGGCCGCCAGCCGCGATCTCGCCGCGCAGGTCGCCGCGCAGGGCGCGCAGATGCTCGATGCGCCGGTCAGCGGCAGCGTCATCACGCTGGAGCAGGGCAACCTCTCGGTCATGGTCGGGGGCGCGCCGGATGCGTTCGCGCGCGCGAAGCCGGTCCTGCTCGACATCGGCCCGAAGGTCACGCACGTCGGCGCGAACGGGCTGGCCGTCGGCATGAAGATCGCGACGAACCTGAGCCTCGCCGTGCAGATGCTGGCGTTCAGCGAGGGCGTGCTGCTGGCCGAGAAGAGCGGCATCAAGCGTGAGACCGCCGTCGAGGTGCTGCTGAACAGTGTGATCTCCTCGCCGATGGTCAAATATCGCGGCCCGTTCGTGCTCAACCTGCCTGCCGAGGCGTGGTTCGACGTGAACATGATGCAGAAGGACATGCTGCTCGCGCTGGAGATGGGTCGCCAGCTTGACGTGCCGCTGCCGACAACGGCGGCGACCAACGAAATGCTGACCGCCGCGCGCGGGTTTGGCCTCGCCAAAGAAGACTTCGCCGTGCTGTTCGACGCGCTGGCGCGCATGGCGGGGGTCAATCCCCGTTCATAAACACGGCCACGGATCGCGCAAGCATTACTCGTAGGGGCACCCCTTGCGGGTGCCCGATGCCAGGCCGGGGCAAGCCCGGCCACTACGCGGATGTCATGCAACTGCACATGCCCGGCCTGGTATGGGGTTCTCAGGATAACAAGCCTATGATTGATAATCGCCAGACCATCACCCTGCACGTCAACGGCGCGGCGCACACACTGGCCGTCGAGCCGCGCTGGACGCTGGCGCGCGTGCTGCGCGAAGACCTCGGCCTGACCGGTACGCAGATCGGCTGCGACCGCGCCGAATGTGGCGCCTGTGCCGTCCACCTCGATGGGCGCGCAGCGTATGCCTGCACCACGCTCGCCGTGCAGGCGGAGGGGCGCGCGATCACCACGATCGAAGGATTGTCGCCCGCGCCGGCTGCGGGTGGCGAGATGCGCCTTGCAGACCTCGACCCGCTCCAGCGCGCTTTCGTCGAGCACGACGCACTGCAGTGCGGCTTCTGCACGCCGGGCTTCATCATGTCCGCCCGTGCCCTGCTCAACCAGAAGCCGAAGCCGACGATGGACGACATCCGTTTCGGGCTGATCGGCAACATCTGCCGCTGCGGCGCATACCCGAAGATCATCGCCGCTGTGCTCGACGCCAGCGACCAGCCGGAACTGGCGCGCGCCGCCGAGCGCGTCACGCGCCACGCGGCCACTGAACTGCCGCCGCTCGAGGTGCTCGGCGCCTACGTCCCGCGCAACGAGGCGATCGACAAGGTGATCGGCCGCGCCGACTTCGTTTCATCGCTGCGCCTGCCTGGCATGGCGCACGCCAAGGTGTTGCGCAGCCCGCACGCGCACGCCCGCATCGTGCAGATCGACACGTCGCGCGCCGAGCAGGCGCCCGGCGTGCTGTGCGTGCTGACCCATCGCGACATGCCCGCCGCACTCTGGACGCCGCCCGACGCGCACATCCTCGACGACCGCGTGCGCTACATCGGCGACGAGGTCGCGGCGGTTGTCGCCGAGACGGAAGACAAAGCCGCCGACGCGCTTGCGCTGATCACCGTCGAGTACGAGCTGCTGCCGGCGGTGTTCGACGAGCGCGCGCTGTCGGCGGACGCCGCGCCGATCCACGAGGGCGGCAATACGGCCGGCACGATGAACATCGCGCGCGGCGACCCGGACGCGGGCTTCGCCGAGGCCGATGTGGTCATCGAGGACACGTTTCACTTCGCGCCGGTGCATTCCAGCCCGTTGCAGGCGCGCGTCGCCGTCGCGCACTGGGAGGGCGATCAACTAACCGTCTGGGCGGCCTCGCGCTCGCCGTTCCTGCTCAAGCAGCGCCTGTCACAGGTCTTCGGCCTGCCGCGCGAGGCGGTGCGCGTGCTGGTCAACGTGACTGGCGGTAGCTACGGCTCGAAGGACGAGAGCCGCGTGACGTTCCTGGCGGCCGCGCTGGCGCGCAAAGCCGGCCGGCCGGTGCGCCTCTGGTTCACGCGCTTCGAGGAGATGACTGCGGGGCGCAACCGCCCGTGGGGCCGCATTCATATCAAGGCGGGCGTGAAGCGTGATGGCACGCTGACCGCCATCACCAGCGAATCGCTGTTTAACAGCGGCGCGTATTCCGGCGGCGGTTTCAGCATCGGGCGCGGCGCGGGCGCGATCTTCGATATGTACCGCTGCGCTGCCCGCTACGGCGGCACGATGCACTACTCGAATCTGCCGCCGGCCGGCTCGTACCGCGCGCTCAACGCCGTCCATTCGACGTTTGCGGTCGAAAGCATCATCGACCGTCTGGCGGAAGCGGTGCAGATCGATCCGTTGGAGTTCCGCCGCAAGAACTGCGTGCGCCCGGGCGACCTGCTGACCCAGGTGGATGGCCGCCCGGTGCCGCCATTGCCGCTGTCGACATCCGGTTATGAGGAATGCCTGTGGCTCGGCGCGGAGCAGATCGGCTGGTCGGCACGCAATGCACAGCCGGGCGCGGGCAGCGGGCGGCGCCTGCGTGGCATCGGCTTCGCGCCGGTCGTGTACGGCACCGGTAGCGACGAGTCCGACGCCGAGGTGGAGATTCTGCCTGACGGGCATGTCGGCGTGCTGAGCGGCGTGTCCGATGTTGGCGTCGGCACGCGCACGGTGCTGGCGATGATTGCCGCCGAGGTGCTCGGCGTGCCGTATGCGGCGGTCGGCATCCGCTCGGGTGACACCAACCTGCCGAACGCGCCAATGCAGGCTGGCAGCCGCATCACGTTCACAGTCGGCTGGGCGACGAAGCTGGCCGCCGAGTCGGCGCGCGCGCAACTGCTGAAACTGGCCGAGCCGCTGTTCGAGGTAGCGGCCGCCGATCTACGCATCGAGCGCGGCGTCATCAAGCCGAAAGACGGTGGGACGGGGCACACGTTCGCCGAAGTCTTCACGTTCGCCGGGCGCGGCACGCCGATCAACGGGCTGGGGCACTCGACCCAGCAGGCCAAGCCGGCCGTGCAAGGCTTCGGCGCGCACTTCGCGGAGGTGGACGTCGACCTTGACACCGGCGATGTGCGCGTCCTGCGCTACGTGGCGGCACACGACGTCGGTCGCGCGCTGAACCCGCACGGCGTCGAGAACCAGATCTATGGGCTGGCGCAGACGTTGGGGCAGGCGTTGAGCGAGGAACTGGTCTTCGACCATGGCTTGACGCTGAACGCGAACCTGTCGCAGTACCTGATGCCGACGCTCGGCGACTTCCCGCCGGTCGACGTCGTCATGGTCGAGACCAACGAGCCGCTCGGCCCGTTCGGCGCGAAAGGCATCGGCGAGCCGCCGCTGCCGCCGGTCGCGCCGGCGATCGCCAACGCGATCTACAACGCCGTCGGCGTGCGCTTCAACAGCCTGCCGATCGCGCGCGACGCCGTGCTGGCCGCGCTGGCCGCGAAGGAGGCCGCGCGATGAACAACTTCAGCTACCATCGCCCGCAGAACCTGAATGACGCGCTGGCCCTGCTGACGTCGGATGTCCGCCCGCTCGGCGGTGGCACCGACCTGCTCGGCATGTTGAAGGACGGCCTGCTCGCGCCGGCCGCGCTGGTCGACGTGCAGGAACTGTCCGAATTGCACGGCATCACGGAGAGCGACGCCGGCCTGCGCATCGGCGCGGCCACGCCGATCGCCGACGTGCTGGCCTGGCCGGGGCTCTGGAAGAACCACAGCCTGCTGGCCATGGCGTGCCAGGTCGTCGGGTTCCCGGAGATCCGCACGATGGGCACCATCGGCGGCAACCTGTGCCAGCGTCCGCGCTGCGTCTACTTCCGGCATCCGCTGGCCACGCGCTGCCTCAAGCGCGGCGGCGATCTGTGCTATCCGACGGAGGGCCGCGCCGATGGCCTGTTCGCCGTCTTCGGCGACAGCCCGTGCCGCGCGGTGCATCCGAGCGATATCGCGCCCGCGCTGGTCGCGCTGCACGCGACGCTGCAGATTGCCGCTCCCGGCGGCGAGCGTACGGTGAGCGCCGACCAGTTCTTCAGCGCCGCCGATCTCTCGCGTGAGAACATCCTGCGGCCCGACGAGTTGCTGGTATCGATTGAGGCGCCGCGTCCGGCAACGGGAACACGCGGCACGTACCTCAAGAGCAAGCGGCGTCCCTCGCACGACTTCTCGCGCGCGGCAGTCGCACTGTCGGCCGTCGTGCAGGACGGCGTGGTCACGCAGATCGACCTGGTGCTCGGCAGTGTCGCGCTCGTGCCGTGGCGGCTTGGCGCGGTCGAGCAGTTACTGGCGGGCAAGCGGCTCAATGCCACGCTCGTACGCGAGGCCGCCGACCTCGCCGCGCGCGATGCGCGCCCGGTGGCGACGACCGGTCCGTCGAATGGGTCGAAGATCGCGCTGGTGCGCGGACTGGTCTTCAAGGCGCTGAGCGGGTTGATGGCGTAGTGCAGCCAGACCCTTCGGGTCTTTCAAACCCGAAGGGTGTGCTCGCGTGGCACAACAAGCCATCCGAGGCCTTGCAGCCTCGGATGGCTGTTCATTTTTCACGACAGGGCGTGGACGGTCGTGTGCAGGAGCGTGTCGCCATATCGGCGGGCGGCGTTTATGCCGCCAGGAGAGGCTTCAACTCCGTGGCCCAGGCGCGGACGGCGTTCCAGTCGCGGCGGTCGCCCTTCGGGAAAATGCCCAGGGCAACGGTCGCGCGCAGTTGCAGGGTATCCCAGTTGAGCGGGAGCTTATTGAAGTCCAGCATGCCGGCAAAGAACGCTTCACTGACGGGCTTCACTTGCGCGCGCACGGGCGCAACCCACGTGGCAACGGCGGATCGAAATTGTTCTGTGTTCGAAATCGCCAGCGTGATGCTGACGGTAAACATGGCAAAACGCTTCTGTGAAAGCGCCGCGCGGTGCTTCTGCACAAACTCCGCCGCTTCCGGCAGCCATTTGGATTTGCGAATGGCGCTCCCCGCCACCACCGCCCCATAGGGCGACAGGTCGTTGACATCCTGCATAGCCAGCACATCGACCGGCGCGCCGTTTTCGGACAGCGCCGCGCCGATCGCTTGCGCTATTTCCGCCGTGGAGCCTGTGCGGCTGGCATACGTGACGAGAATTCTGTCGCTCATCGTGCTTTCCTTTCGGCCGGTTCAACGCGGGGGTCCACGTTGGCCCCTTTCGAGAGCGCCAACATTATCCAGCGGGAGGCGTCCAGGCAGTAGAGACAAATGTCAGGCATTTTCGATGACACGTGTAAGGCGGCCTTGTGCTGGCCAATCGGCCTTTCTGCTTGCACGCGGTCGGCAGATGAGCGCACGAGCGAAAAACGACGGCATCCGAGGCCATCATTGGCCTCGGATGCCGTTTCCCGCCACCTCGTCACGCGGCACTGCGGCGGGCACTCGCCCCCGTACACCCATCGGGTTTGGGGAACCTGATGGGTGTGTACGACCCTGTGCAGGCAGGCGGATCGGCGACTCGCCTCCACACGGATGCAGCGTGCGACCGAGTGATCCGATAGGCCTGAATATCGCCTTGGGCAGCCGCCAACGCAATCCGTTGACGGGCAGCCCATCGGTTCTGGCACAGGGGCAAAACGCAGTTTTATGCTATACTTCCAGCCTACGGGCAGAGGGAGATCATCTGTTTTTAGCCCGTTTGTCATCCAGATTGGCGGCCTGATCGTTGACGCCGGTGCGCCCAGGCCCGTATGTCTCCAAGGAGGAGAAAACCAATGAAGAAAGCTGTCTTGTTGTTTGCCGTCCTGCTGCTCGCGTTGATCGCGTGCGGCCCGACGACCACGGCGGAGCCGACCAAGGCGCCTGCTGCGCCGACTACGGCGCCCGCCACGGTGCCAACTGCCGCGCCCGCCGCGCCGACTGCGGCCGTGGCCCAGCCGACCGCCGCGCCAACCAAGCCTGCGATCATCGAGGGCGGCACGTTCATCGAAGGCTCGTTCGCCGACGGGCGCACGTTCAACTCGATCTTGTCGTCGGACACGACGTCCAGCCGCTTCATCAAGTTGATGGGTAATGGCCTGTTGAATGTCAAGCCGTCGCTGGAGCCGGTCTGCGACTTGTGCGAATCGTACACGGTCTCACCGGACAACCTCAAGATCACGTTCAAGCTGCGCAAGGGCGTCAAGTTCCATGACGGCACGGAAATGACGGCCGAAGATGTGAAGTATGTCTACGACTCGATCATGGAAGAGTCGAACGCGTCGCCGCGCCGCGGCGGCCTGAAGGACTACTTCGTCGGCGACAAGTCCTTCGTCGTCGTCGATCCGTACACGATCGAGTTCAACTATGCCAAGCCGAAGGCCGACACGCTGGTCTCGGACCTCGGCTACCAGATCTTCCCGAAGGCGGCCTTCAAGGGTGTCAAGGGCAAAGACTTCATCGAGAACGACTTCAACACGAAAACCCCGATCTACACCGGTCCGTTCAAGTTCAAGGAATGGATCAAGGGCGATCACATGACGGTCGAGGCGAACCCGAACTACTTCCTGGGCAAGCCGAAGCTGGCGCAATATATCACGAAGATCATCCCGGACCAGGCCGCTGGCTTTGCCCAGTTGAAGACGAGCGATGTGGACTACGCGCC
Source organism: Chloroflexota bacterium (assembly GCA_016235055.1). NCBI lineage: Bacteria > Bacillati > Chloroflexota > Chloroflexota bacterium. The sequence goes on from JACRMK010000006.1 coordinate 37,720, forward strand.
GGTTCAGGCCGCGCAGATGAAGGACGCCAAGACCCTGGCCAACATCAACGCCATCGCGTTCGACCAGTTCAATTTCGACTTCATGGCATTCAACCTCGACCCGGCCAAGACGACCCTGTTCCAGGACGTGAACGTGCGTAAGGCGCTGCTGCTGGCGCTGGACCGCAAGGCGATCGTGGACAGCCAGTACTTCGGCTACGCCACGCTGGCCAACACGTCGATGCCGAACATCTCGTGGGCGTACAACAAGGACAACAAGCCGACCTACGGCTACGATGCGAAGGCCGCCAGCGACCTGCTCGACAAGGCCGGCTGGGCGAAGGGCGCGGACGGCATCCGCGCCAAGGACGGCAAGAAGTTCTCGTTCACTGTCTGGACCAACGCCGGCAACAACCAGCGCGAGGCGATCATCGTCGCCGCGCAGCAGTACTGGAAAGAGATCGGCCTCGACGTCAAGACGGCGACCGAGGAGTGGAGCGCGTTCCTGAAGCGCATCGGCGCGACGCCGGACGGCACGCGCGACTACGATGTCTTCCTGGTCGGTTTCCAGTGGGGCGTCGATCCGAGCCAGCGCGACATGTGGCACTCGGCCGGCGGCTTCAACCTGAACAAGTACGTCAACGCGAAAATGGACAAAATCCTTGACGATGCTCTGGCGACGCTGGACCAGGCCAAGCGCAAGGACTTCTACTTCCAGATGCAGACGATCGTGGCCGAGGACGTGCCGAGCATGATCCTGTACTTCCCGCAGGCGACGGTCGGTATGAACAAGCGCGTCAACGGCTACAGCCCGGCGCCGGGCAACATCCCGTGGAACAACCTCCACGAGTGGTGGGTGTCCCCGAAGTAGTAGTTTTGAGTATCGTGTGCGCCGGGCAGCCGGCGCGCGCATGATCCTGTGCTAACCAACGGCGTGCGGGTGGCTCGTCCGCCCGCACGCCGTTACTGGTTCCAATCGCGATGCGCCGATGACCAAATTCCTGATTCGCCGTTTGCTGCAGGCGATCCCCACGTTCATCGGGATCACCTTCATCGTTTTTGCGATGATCAACCTGGTGCCGGGCGGCCCGGCAGCCGATCTGGCGCTGGATCCGTCGATCAAGCCCGAGGATCGCGCGCGTATTATGGAAAGCATGGGCCTGAACAAGCCGTGGTGGGAACGCTACGTCGACTATGTGTCCGGCATCGTCCTGCGTGGCGACATGGGCACCTCGCTGATCCAGCGCGGCGTCAAGGTGTCCGAATTGATCACCGGGCGCCTGCCGAACACGCTCGTGCTCGCGCTCTCGGCGCTCATGCTGTCCCTGGCGGTTTCCGTGCCGCTGGGGGTTTTGTCCGCCGTGAGTCAGCACTCTCTCTTTGATAATGTCGCCACCCTCTTGTCGACGGTCGGTTTGGCCGTGCCGGCGTTCTGGCTCGGCATCATGCTCATCTACCTTTTCGCGGTCAACCTGGGCTGGTTCCCGACCGGCGGGGTGTATACCCTCGGCAAGCCCGACACGCTGCCGGACCGCCTGTGGCATCTGGTCATGCCGACCTTCACGCTGGCCTTCATCCAGATGGCGCAGTGGAACCGCTACATACGCGCCTCGATGCTCGACGTGATCCGCCAGGATTACGTGCGCACGGCGCGCGCCAAGGGCCTGCGTGACCGGATCGTCATCTTCAAGCATGCCCTGCGCAACGCGTTGATTCCGTTTGCGACCCTGCTCGGCCTCTCTCTGCCGAATCTGGTCGGCGGCGCCGTGGTGATCGAGCGTATCTTCACCTGGCCTGGCATCGGCCGCCTGGCGTTCGACAAGGCGCAGGAGCGAGACTACCCGGTGATCATGGGCGTTGTCATGATGGGCGCGATCGTGGTCATCATTGGCAACCTGGCGGCCGATATCGCATACGGCTTCCTCGATCCGCGCATTAAGCAGGACTAATCGGCCATGACTACTGCCGCACAAACTAGCCCGTCACCGTTGCCCGACATCTTTGCCGCGGAAGCGGCCAAGAAGAGTCCCAGTCTGACCGAACTCGCCTGGCACCGCTTCCGACGCGACAAACTGGCGATGACCGGGATGTTTCTGCTGATTCTGCTGACCTTGATTGCGGCGCTGGCGACCCCGATCTCGGATAATATCACTCAGTACAGCTTTGAGAAGATCAGCCCACTCTACAACCTGAAACCGTCCGGTTTCCAGCGCAGCGAGACGGCTCCGGTCAACTGGCTTGGCACCGACGACCTCGGCCGCGACGTGCTGACCCGGCTGATCTTTGGCGCGCAGGTTTCGCTCTTGCTGGCGCTCCTGACTGTCGCCCTGACGCTGACGATCGGCACGCTGAGCGGCGCGGCGTCCGGCTTTTTCGGCGGCTGGGTCGATACGATCATCACCTGGCTGATCAATACGCTTCTGGCGATTCCCGTCTTCTTCCTGCTCGTGCTGATTGCGGTCGTCTTCCGCCCGCCGTGGTGGGGCCTGGCGATCGTGCTGGCCTCCGTGTCCTGGATGGGCGTCTCGCGCCTGGTGCGCGGCGAGTTCCTCGCGCTCAAGCAGCGCGACTTCGTGCTGGCGGCCACCACGGTCGGCGCGCAGCAATCGCGCATCATTTTCAGGCATATCCTGCCGAACGCCACCTCGCCGATGATCGTCGCCGCGACCCTGCAGATCGGCAACGTGATCCTGGTCGAGACCGCGCTGTCCTATCTCGGCCTCGGCGTGCAGCCGCCGACGCCGTCGTGGGGCAACATGCTCACCAATGCCCAGCGCTTCCTGACCATTCCTGAGGCGCAGGCGCTCATCATTGCGCCCGGCGTGTGCATCTTTCTCACGGTGCTGGCGTTCAACTTCGTCGGCAATGGTCTGCGCGACGCGCTCGATCCGCGTTTGAAAGAGTAGGCGGGGCGGTGCCGTCATTTCGAAGTCGCGCAGCGACTGAGAAATCTTTCCAACGCCGTGCCAGCGAGATTTCTCGCTGCGCTCGAAATGACACTATAAGGGCGAAGCCATGGCGGCTTCGCCTTTTTTGTTTGCCGTATGGTAAAATCGTTCAATGCACCTCAAGCGCTTCCTGATCGTGCTGGCGGCCTGTGTGTGGCTGGCTGCGTGCGAGCCGTCGTCCGACAGCACGCCTTTGCCGGGCACGACCGCCGTGCCGAGCGCGCCCGCCGCGCGCACTGTGGCGCCGACCGCCACCTCGCCGCCCTCGCCGACACCCCCGCCCATTGACGGCGGCGCCTTCACTGAAGGCGCTCTGCTCGACGTCAAGACGCTCAACTCGCTGTACGGCGTGGATTTCGTGTCCAGCCGCGTTATTTACCTGCTCGGCAACCGCCTGACGAACGTCCGGCCCGACCTGACGCCGGAGTGCGACCTCTGCACCGGCTGGACCGTTTCACCCGACGGGCTCAAGATCGCGTTCACGCTGCGGCAGAGCGTCAAGTTCCATGACGGCCAGGAGTTGACCGCCGAGGACGTGAAGTTCACCTACGACGCGATTCTGGACGCTGCGCGCCTGTCGCCGCTTCAGGCGCCGCTGAAGAGCTATCTGCCGGGCCCGGCTGCGATCAAGGTCACCGGCCCGTATGCGATCCAGTTTGAGTTCAGCCGCCCCAAGAGCGACGCCCTGCTGACCGACTTTGCGACGCCGGCGATCCTGCCGAAGCATCTGCTCGGCAGCGTCGCGGCCCGCGATTTCGCCTCGGCGCCGTTCAACACACGCCCGGTCTACACCGGCCCATTCATGTTCAAAGAGTGGGTGCGCGGCGATCATATTACGCTGGTGGCCAACCCGAACTACTTCAAGGGCAAGCCGCACCTCGATGCCTACGTCGTCAAGGTGTTCCCGGAGCTGACGTCGGTCTTTGCTCCCCTGCGCGATGGTGTGATCGATGGCGGCATGTTTGACCTCTCGCAGGTGGCCGATGCGCAGAAGGTGCCCGGCCTGTTGACGTATGCGGTGCCGTCGTTCCGCTTCACGTATCTGGCGTTCCAACTGGAGCCGGGGCGCGGCGCGCTCTTCCAGGACCGGCGCGTGCGCCAGGCGCTGATGCTCGCGCTCGACCGCAAGGCGATCGTGGACAAGGTGCTGTACGGGCAGGGCGTGGTCGCGCTGACGACACTGCCGCCGCACTCGTGGGCGTATAACGCGGCGACCGAGCCGTATGCGTACAGCCCGGAGCGCGCGCGTGCCCTGCTGGATCAGGCCGGGTGGGTGGCCGGCGCCGACGGCATCCGCGCCAAAGACGGCGTGAAGTTCTCACTCACGCTGGTGACCAGCGCGGGGCTGCGCATCCGTGAAGCGACTATCCTCGAAGTTCAGCGCTACTGGAAGGCGATCGGCGTGGACGTGCGCCTGCAGACCGACGAGTGGACGGCGTTCCTGAAGCGCATCGGCGCGACGGCCGACAGCCCGCGCGATTTCGACGCGTTCGTCACCACGTTCCTGGTTGGCGCCGACCCGAACCAGCGCTCGCTCTGGCACAGCAGCGCGGCGGCGACCGGCTACAACTACGGCGGCTACAAGAGCGCTGAGGCCGACAAGTTGCTGGACGACGGCCTGGGCGTGTTCGACCTGCCGGCACGCAAAACAGCCTACTTCCAGTTACAGCAGGTGCTGGCCGGCGATCTGCCGGTCCTGCCGCTGTTCTACGAGTACCTGCCTGGCGCGGTCACGCGCCGCCTGCACAACTTCACGCCGGCGGTGGCCGGATCGCTCAACAATGCGCACGACTGGTGGCTCGAACCCAAATAGCGCGCCTGCGGCGGACGCGGTGCGCCAACTGGCGGCGCGTATCGCGGCGGTGGATGCGCGGTTGCGCACGCTGTACGGTGTGGCGCGCCGCCGGCGCATCGATCCGGTGTCTGAGCTGGTTGCCACCATCCTGAGCCAGTCTACCACCGACGTGCAGACGGCGCGCTCGTTCGAGGCGCTGCGCCGGCGCTTCCCCGCTTGGGAGCAGGTGCGCGACGCGCCAGTGTCAGCGATTGCCCGCGAAATCCGCTCGTCGGGTCTGTCACGCCAGAAGGCGCCGCGCATCAAGCGCGCACTGGCGGCGATCAGCCGCGCGCGCGGCGCCATAGAACTGGACTTTCTGCGCCGCCTGCCGCTGGCCGAGGCGCGCGACTGGCTCATGCAATTGGACGGCGTCGGACCCAAGACGGCGGCGATTGTGCTGCTGTTTGCGCTCGGCAAGCCGGCTTTCCCGGTGGACACGCACGTGCATCGCGCCACGCGCCGGCTCGGCTGGGTGCCGGCCCGCGCGAGCGCGGAGCAGGCGTATCGCCTGCTGGAACCGAGCGTGCCGCCCCGTGCGCATTACCGGCTGCACATCAACCTGATTCGCCATGGTCGCGCCGTGTGTCGCGCGGCGCGCCCGCTCTGCAACGCATGCGCTCTGCGCGACCTGTGTGACACCGGGCGCGCCGTGCCCCGAAAGAAACCCGTTCATGCCTGACCGAACGCGTATGCGCCTGTTGCTCCCGTTCGCCGCACTTTGCCTTGCGGCGGCGCTGTCGGCGTGCGGCGGCCCGCCGAAGCCGCTGTTGAGCGGACACTGGGTCAGGAAGGCAAGCATGAACGAAGACCGCAGTTGGATCGGCATGGCGGCGGTCGCGGGCAAGATCTACGCCATTGGCGGCATGGTCGGCCAACTGGGCAACCGATTGGCCTCCAGCGAGGTCTACGACCCCGGTCGCAACGAGTGGCGGCCGATTGCCCGAATGCCGACCGCGCGCAGTTCGACCGGCACGGCCGCCGTCGGCGACAACGTGTACGTGATCGGCGGCTACGCGGAGAGCGGCACCACCGATGTGGTCGAGATTTACGACACACGGGCTGATGCCTGGCGCGTGAACGATATGCCGCTGCCGACGAAGCGCTTCGACATGGCGATAGCCGCCATGGGCCCGCTGATCTACACGGCCGGCGGCTATGATGCGGGGGCAATGAATACGGTCGAGGTGCTCGACACGCAGACCGGGCGCTGGGCGTCGCTGCCGCCGCTACCGACGCCGCGCTATGCGTTCCAGGCGGTCGTGGTGGACGGCAAGCTCTGGGCGATGGGTGGGCGCAATGACACTGGCGCGACCGACGTGATCGAGGTGTACGACCCGGCGAAGCAGGTATGGACGCGCGGATCGGCCAAACTGCCGGAGCCGCTGGCCGGCTACGGCGCGGTGCTGGTTTCGGGACGCCTGCACATCGCCAAGTACGACAAGCACTGGGCGCTCGATCTGAAGGGCGGCCGCTGGTCGGTGCTGCCGCCGATGCTCACCTCCCGCCATGGGTTGCAGTTGGCGGTTGTCGATGGCTTCGTGTACGCAGTGGGCGGCTGCGCCACCGGCGACGGCAACCTCTATGACGTGGCGCGCAACGAAGCTTTTATCGTGGACAGCACGCCCGTACCGTAACGGCCGGGCGCGCGGCAGGGAGCCGATGCCGGATGAAAAAACGCTTTGCACTCGCGATCTACATGCGTTACTGGCGCTCGTGGCGCGGGGTCTCGCTGGTTACGCTCGGCCTGGCGCTGGCGCTCATGCTGCTGGCGCCGGATGCCATGCACGCCTACCGGGAGCTGCTCTGGCTGGTCGCGGGGCTTGGCGCGCTCACGCTGGTGCTCGGTTTCGCGATGGGCCATCTCGCGTTCGTCAGTATCGGCAGCGACGCGATCATCGTACAGTTGCCGCTCTGGCGCATGCGCCTGGCGCTCGACTGCATCTACGCGACACGCCTGGTGACGCTGGAAGGCGCGGCCCCGGGCATCTGGAAAGATCACGAGTTGTCCGTCATGCCGGCAGTGTTGCTGGACCTGCACGTCTGGCCGCAGCCGCAGCGCGTCGCGCGCTTCTGGCTGGGGCGTTTGGTGCAGTCGAACACCCTGCTCCTGCCGGTAGAAGACACGATGGGCATGCGCCGCGCGCTCGATGCGGCGGCACTGGAGCAGGCGGAAGCGCGCCGGCAGCGATCAGGCGCGAGGTCGTAGGGGTACGCTGCGCGTACCCGCTTCAATTGATGAAGATGCTGGATCCGCCACCGGTCTTGACGACGTCGATGCGCGCCGGAAACAGGTCTTTCAACTCATCGATGTGCGTGATGACCAGGATGCGCTCGAACTGGTTCTGCACCGCCGTGATCGCCTCGACCAGCCGCTCGCGGCCGGTCGTGTCGAGCGCGCCAAACCCCTCGTCGATCACCAGCGTCTGCAGGCGCGCGCCGGCGCGCCGGGCCAGCAGTTTCGAGAGCGCGATGCGCACGGCGAAGTTCACGCGGAACGACTCCCCGCCCGAGAACATCTCGTAACTGCGCGCGCCGACCTCGTCGCTAATGACGATGTCGAGCGTCTCGATCGCCGCGGCCTCGTCTTTGCGCGCCGTCAGTTTCTCGCGTTGCGTCTCGAAGCGCACGCTCATGCGCCCGTCGGTCATCGTGGACAGCAGTTGGTTCGCCTCCTGCTCGATCTCCGGGATGGCCGCCTCGATCAGCATCGCCTGCACGCCCTTCTTGCCGAACGCGACGCGCAGTTCCTCGTACAGCGCCCGCTCGGCGTGGCAGGCGGCCAGCGCGCCCTGCTTCTCCACAATCAGCGTCTCGTACTGCCGCGCATGCTCCACCAGTTGGCGCGCCGCGCCCAGTTGCCGGTTCAGCACCGCGCTGCGCCCCTGCAGTTCGTTGACCAGTCGCTGTTGGTCGGCCATGGCACGGGCGACCGCGTCCAGCCGCGCCGTATCGGCTTTCAACAGCGACAGCGCGGACTCGTCGGCGGCGATCAGTTGGCGTTTCGCCGCCAGCGTGCTCTCCAGCAGGGCCAGCATCTGCCGCTCTGCGTCCAGCCGCTCGCGCGCGGCCTGCATCTGCGCGTGCTCGTGCTCGTACGGGGCCAGCGCGGCGACTGCGCGCCGCACGCTCTCGTGCGCGGCGGCATCGTAGCCCAGTGCGGCCAGTTGCGCGTCGATGGCGGCGATGCGTGCCTGCGCCTCGCGGGCATAGTCGCCCCCGGCCAGGCGCGCGCTGATGGCAGCCAGCGGCGCTTCGACGGTCGCGCGGTCGGCCAGCGCGCGCGCGGCGCGCTGCATCAGGTCGGCCAGCCGCGCCTCGTGCGCCTGTGTCGCGTTGCGGGCGCGCAGGTCTTGGTCGAGCCTCTGCAGCGCGGCCTTCAGTTGTTCCGTCTCGAAGTTGCGCTGGCTGATCCGCGCGTTGTTGGCATCATACTGTTCGCGCGCGCCCTTGCCCTCGCTCAGGTACTCGCCCTGCAGGCGCGCCGCCTCTTCAGCGGAAATCGGCTGCTGGCAAAGCGGGCACACGGCCGCGCCTTTCAGCTTGTCCAGCTTCTCCTTCAGCGATTCCATTTGGGTGCGCAGGTGCTTGTTGGCCGTCGTCAGTTCGTTGACTTCGGATGACAGCGCAATGTGCTGCTCGCGTGTCTGCTCGCGCTGCGCCTCTTTCTCGGCCAGTTGCGCCAGCATCTGCCGGGTGCGCCCGTACTCGGCCTGCCGCGCGTCGCCGTCGGCGATCTGCGCGTCGAGCGCGCTGAGGCGCTCGCGCAGCCCGCGCGCTTCCAGTTCCAACTGCGAGCGCTCCGCCTGTGCCCGCTTCTCCAGTTGCACGCGCTCGCCCGTCAGGGTAGTTGCCCGCGTCAGCAGGCTGTTGAACTCGCCGTCGCGTTCGCGCGCGACCTGCCACTGCGCGAACCCGGCGGCGATCCGTTCGGCGTCGGCGATACGCCGGGCGGCGGTCTCCAGCGTGCCCTGCTTCTGGGCGACATCGGCCTCCAGTTGGGCCACTTCGCGGCGCGTGCCGGCGGTGCGCGCTTCGATCTCGGCCGCCTGCGCGGACTTCTGGTCGAGCGCGCGTTTCTCGTCGCGCACCTGCTGGAGCGCGGCTTCGGCCCCGCGCAGCCGCGTCTCGGCCTGCGCGGCTTCGCTTTCCAGCCGTGCCAGTTCGGCTTCGTGGCGCGGCTTCTGGCGCAACTCCTGCTGGAACGATGCGATCTCCGCGCCCAGTCGCAGCGCGTCGTCGTCCAGCGTCTTGACGCGCGCTTTGGCCGCTTCCTCGTAGGTGTCGTACATGCCGAGTCCCAGGATGTCGGCCAGCACCTGTTTGCGCTCGGCCGGCCCCTTGCGCGCGAACTCGTCGGCGCGCCCCTGCAGCAGGAACGCGGAATTGATGAACGTGTCGTACGTCATGCGCAGCGTGCGCGTGATCTGCGCCTGGGTTTCGCGCGTGCTGGCCCCGGTGATGGCGTTGAAGCGCTGGCCGTCCCACAACTGCAGTTCCAGCGCGCCCATCCGCGTCTTGCCGCGCCGGCTGCGCTTGCGCAGGATGCGGTAGCGGTCGTCGCCAAGCCGGAACTCCAGCTCGACTTCCATCTCGTCGGTGCCGAGCGTGATCAGGTCCTCGTCGCGCCTGGCGCGCGCCTCGCCCCACAGCGCGTAGGTGAGCGCGTCGAGCAGCGCGGACTTGCCGTGCCCGTTGTCGCCGGCCAGGCAGGCGAGGTGAATACCGGCGAGGTCGAGCGTGGCGTCGCCGCGGTAGCACATGAAGTTATGCAAACGGAGTCGGTCGGGAATCATAGCGTTCTGATTGTACCACGCGCAAACAAAAACCCGCCTGATCGCTCCAGCAATTCTCAATTTGGCTTTGGACGGGTATGTGCCAATGTCGACATGTCATGCGCTGGTGTTCAGGTGCTTATCACGCCGGCCAATTCGACGAGTAATGAGTGCTGCCTTCCCCCCGGCCCCCTCCCAACGAAGTTGGGAGGGGGAGAGATTCCAAGGGGAGGTGCGCGGCGGCTGCGCCGCCGCGCACCTCCCCGTTAGTTTTTCCCCTTCTCCCCCGCGCGCCGGGGGAGAAAGGGTCAGGGGATGAGGGGGCAACCTGGGGGGCCAGACTTCAAAATGAGAATTGCTGTGATCGCTCAAGCGGTGTGGTTGGTCGGACGTGAGACGGAAGGCTACCGCGCGGCGTCCTGCTCCATGCTGTCGAGGATCGAATACAGCAGTTCGAGCACCACTTTCTTCACGGTCTCTTTGTTCTTGCTGACGCACGGCACGATTTTGATGTGCGGCTCCACGCCGAGAGCGAAACGCAGGTCCTCGGGCGGCCAGGCGTCGTCGATGTCCTGCTTGTTGGCGGCGATGACGTACGGCGTGTCGCTGTACGAGCGGAACACGTTCAGGATGCGCTTTGCCTCGCGGAACGTCTCGGGGCGGGACGAGTCGACCAGTACGATGAAGCCGAGCATGCCTTCGGACAGGATCTCCCACATGAAGTCGAAGCGTTTCTGCCCCGGCGTGCCGAACAGGTAGAGCACCAGATCGTCGTCGATCGTGATGCGCCCGAAGTCCATCGCGACCGTCGTCTCGCTCTTGATGCGCGCGGTTTCGTCGGTAATGCGCCGCTCGGTGTTGACGACTTCGATTTCGCTGATCGACTGAATGAACTGGGTTTTGCCCGCACTGAACGGGCCGGTGATAACCATCTTGACAGTCTGCATGGGGGTGGCTTTCGAGCGCTAGAGCTGGCGGATGCGGTTGATCAGGCGCATGATGATATTGCGGTTGACGGGGCCGGCCGCTTGCTGCGGCGCGGCGGCCGGTGCGGTCGTTGGGGCGCTGGCGGCCGCCGTGGCCGGCGCCAGGCGCGACGGTGCGCCAACCGGCGGCCGCGCGGCCGGCTCCGGCGCGGCGGCAGGCCTGGTCAGTAGCCGTTTCGGCGCGGCGCCTTCCGGGTGCAGCAGTTCGACCAGCCCGGCTGACATCATGCGGTACACGATCTTGCGAATCTGGAACTCGTTCATCTTGTTGACGTCCGCGATCTGGCGGATGCTGTTGCGCGGGTTGATGAACGAGATAACGCGCCATTCCTCCACACTCAGGCTGATGTCGCGCAAGTTGGTATTCGGACGTTCGGTGAACTTCATCGCCATGTCGAGGTCCGGCAGTTCGTCCTGGAGCATCTCCCATTCCTGCACGCGCCGCGTGCCTTCCATGATGACGGCTTCGAGGTTGATCGGTACGGTGATGCGGTCTTCCGCGGGCAGTGTGCCCGACTCGAAGAAGAAATTGCCGTCTGCCCACGTAAACAGCAGGTACACGGCGTCGAGCAAGCTGGCGCGCACCGACTGAACGATGTCGGTCTGGGTGACGTGTCCGGAGTTGATCAGCAGCAGCGCGATTTCCTTGTCGGTGCGCACGGTCGCGTGGCCCAGGATCGTGCGCTGCTGGTCCGCCGAGATCTTGCCGATGCGAAACAGGAGCGTCGTCAAATCGGGCGCTTGGCCGTTAAGCGCGGCATCCACCAGCCGGCCCTCGCGGAAAAACAGCTTGGCGGTTGCAGCCGGTGGGTGCTGAAGGTGCAGCACGCCGGTTTTGCGGGCCAAATTGATTAAATTCAGCAGCTGGGTAAGGCTGAAGTCCTTCAGGTTGCCTTTAAGTGCCATGCCGGTGTCACCTTTACTGGGTGTCTGGCGGCTCGTTGACGAAATGCCGATCAGACGCATCGATTATAGCGGAGGCGCTAAGGAGCGTCAATCATCAGCAATTCTCAATTTGGCTTTGTACGCGTACTGTCCAATGCCGGCTTGTCATGCGCTGGTGTTCAGGTGCTTATCACGCAAGCCAATTCGACGAGTAATGACTGCTTCCCTCCCCGTTAGCTTTTCCCCTTCTCCCCCGCGCGCGGGGGAGAAGGGGCCAGGGGATGAGGGGCAACCTGGTGGCCGACTCCAAAATGAGAATTGCTGGTCAATCATCAGCTATTCTCAATCAGGGCGATTCAATAGCCGTAGTGCATGATGAAAATCCGGCGAAACGGGCGCTGAGCTTGCCGTACCGCCCCGCGCAGACGGGGTCGAAGCGCGCGCATTTCCCTGCCCTCGACAGGGCTCAGGGCATGGGTGCGCGGTGGGCCTTGCGACTTTTGAATCGCCCTGTATTCTCAATTTGGCGGGGGGCTTATCTCGAGGACGCAGGCTACGTTGCCCTGGCGCATCGCGGCCACGTGCCGTTAGTCACCGCCGACGAAGCGTTGGTTCGCCAAATGACCAAGTCACCCTACCGGGTCATTTCGATGGGCGATCTGCGCGGCGCCTAGTGCTCGAAGTACGGCTGCTGCCAGCCGCCCGCGTGCGCCGCGAAGCAGTGCTCGATCCACGGCACACCTTCGCGCGAGAGCGGCGACGGCAGGCGGTCGCGCGCGAAGAAGCCGAGGTCGAGCGTCTCGTGCGGGTGGCCGCGCAGTTCGCCGCCCTCGAGCCGGCAGAGGAACGTCACGCTCCAGAAGTGGTTGTCGATGTTGGGCTGGGCACGCCGGCTGCTGTCGTAAACTGCGATGATGCGCTCGGGCGTCACGTGCAGGCCGGCCTCCTCCCAAACCTCCTTAACCGCCACTGCGGACGGCGCGTAGCCGATATCGGCCCAGCCGGTCACGTACAGCCAGTTGTGCGTCGTCGCTCGCTTCACCAGCAGCAGTTCGCCGCGCTCGTTGAAGACCGCCGCGCCCACGCCGACCTTCGGCGTGACGTAGCCTTTCTCGCGCTCCCCGACCTCCGCGCGCCACTTGGCGTACAGCGCGGCTGCCAGCACGGGGTCGTCCGTCGCGGCCGGCGTCGTGGCGGCCATGTCGGCCGCCAGCTTCAGCAGTTCCTCGTACCGTTCGCGGTCGTAGTCGTGCGGCTCGAACGCCAGCCCGGTCTGCGCAATCGCGCGCAGCCGCTGCGTCCACAGGTCGATCCTGACAATGTTCGTCATGCGCTCCCTCTGATGGCTGTTCAACAGGCCCGAGATTCCTCAAACTGCACTCCAACACCGGGCAGCTGCGTGAAACGTCAAGCGCGATGCGGCGGTGACTACTCGAGTGGTCGCGGATGGCGCGAATCAAGACCTCATAGGTTTTCAAAACCTGTGAGGTCTGGCCCTTCGTTCCTGCCGAACGGCATTGAACCGCAGCGCATGCCGAACGACCGACGCGGTGCAGCCGCGACAGGTGAGCGCCAGGCTGACGGTTACCGCAGCGCGAGTGCCGGCAATTCACTGGCAGGGGCATCGAACAGGCTCCAGAAGGTGGCCGCTTCGTCGGTGGTTCCCCTGCTGAGCGTCGCCGCGCCGTCTTCGAGCGTACGCGCCCAGGTGGACCGGCCCGTCAGGAGACGACGTAACGCCGCCTCGCTGGTCTGAACCTCGATCGTCGCGTCGGCGGAAGCGTCGGCGAGCGCGTCCGCTACGTCGGACCGGATAGCGAGTCCGTAGCTGGCGCCCGTATCGGTGCAGCGCAAGCTCACCTGCAGATGGAGTCCGGTGCTGCGGGATGGGTCCAGCCGGGTCGCGAACACGCGCAACAGCATCGGAATGGGCACGGTCGCGGCAACATCCGGGTTGGCCCACGCGCGGAGCACATCACGCAGCCTGGCGCGATCCAGCGTGCCGTCGATCTCCTTGGCCGCCATCAGATAGTTGTTGCGCCAGATGGGGTTGCTGGCCTGATAGCCGAGCTGGCGCAGCGCGTCGGCCTTCAACTGGCGCGCCTGCGGGTCGACGGGATCCAGGCGCAACACGTAGGTCAGCACCTCCGTCACCCAGCGGAAGTCACGCTCGGCCTGCGCTTTGGCGGCGACGGCCACTACCGCGTCGCGGCCGCCCATCGCTGCGACGTAGCGGGCGGCTCGTTCGCGGCGCGGTAACGGATCGAGGAACGCCGGGTCGCCTTCGTACCAGCCGAAGTAGTTGTAGAAGACCTGCCGTACCGTCTGCTTGACGGTGCCGTAGAACTCGCCGAGCCACGGATGCCCAGCCAGGCGCGGCGGCAGTTCCGAGATCCGCTCGACCATTTCGTCCGGTGTCAGTCCGCGCGCAATCAAGCGGACGCTCTGGTCGTGGATATACTGCATCGCATCCCGATAGTTCAGCAGCAATTCGCCCACCTCGGCCTGTCCCGCGATCGGACGCCCGTGACCGAAGATCAACGCCTGGGCGTCAAACCCGCGCGCCAGATCGACCGCGCGGATCCACTGCCACAGATCGCGCACCGCGCCCCGCAGGGCGTACAGGTTTGCCAGGCACTCCCCCTGGATCACGTCGGCCACGTGCAGGACGCCATGATCCGGGAACCAGATCACGATCTCATCGTCCGACTCGCTCGGCGCCTCGCGCAACTGTACGCGGATGCCGGCCACATTGATTTCGAGCGACCCCTGAAAGACGATCGTTGGCTGCATGAAGCCGACGGCGCCAACGTGCAACAATGGTCCCAGGCCGCCCTCCACCAACCCCTCCGGACCGCGCTCGAGGTCGAGACCGAAGGTGTAGGCCAACCGCAGCGGCGGCACGACCCCGAAGCTCGGATTGCCGCGTATCACGCCCGCCAACCGCTCGTGCGCGTAAATCTGCACCTGGCCGGCTGCGACCTCGGACGGATCGAGCAGGCCGCGGACTCCGGAGATGTGGTCGGGATGGCTGTGGCTGTAGATCAGCGCCTTGACCGGCTTGTTGCTGAACCTGCGCAGATCGGCCAGCGCTTGTCGCGCGGCCTCCGCGGTCTCCAGGCAGTCGATCAGCAGCACGCCATCGCTCCCAACCACCATGGTCATATTGGCATTGCCATAGCCAACCGCGATGTAGAAATTCTGGGCGACTTGATAGACGCCCTGTGCCATGCTTTGCGCATGGCTGGTCAGGCGCGGAGCCACGGTTGGGCTGGGGTCAGGATAGGCCAGGTTTTGGCCGGTCAAGAAGACGGGAGGCGGGATGGGCATGACGCACCTCATACTGTTTTCGTTTGACTGTGTCCTTATGGCTGTTGCGCAAGCACAGATGGTTGAATTGTACCCCCTCTCACCCCCTGGCCCCTTCTCCCCCGCAACGCGGGGGAGAAGGGGAAAAGCTAATAGGGATTGGCGCGGCGGCAAAGCCGCCGCGCCAATCCCCAGCCACTGGCTCCCCCTCCCAGCGAAGCTGGGAGGGGGTCGGGGGGAGGGCGAAGGTTCGTGCGATGCGACTCGGCCCATGAATCAATCCGATGGGGACACCCTATGTAGAAACAGTATCACATCGATTTGATAAAGAAATTGGCCTCAGCTGAACCAGGTCAACCGATTGGCGGCTCGCGTTCAACGACCTGGCGGCCGTCGATCACCGTGTTCAGGCCGCGCGTGGCGTCGCGTTTTCTTGTGCTGTGCAGTTAGCGGACTTTCGGTTCTGCTACAGCGTGTTGAAGTCCATGTCGAGCATGCGTTCTAGGCGGCGCTCGCCGGGCGTCTCGCGCTGCGGTGCGGCTGGCACCGGGGTCGGTGTCGGGTGCGGGGTGGGCGCGCTGGTCGGTGCCGGGGCGGGCGTCGGCGCGGTAGCTGTGCCGGTCACTGCGGTCGTGGCGGTCAATGGCTCCGTGGCGGCGGGCGCCTCGACGACTTCCGGCTTCGGCGTCGGGCGCGGCTTCGGGTAGCCGACGAGGTCGGAGGCAGTTGGGCGCGGGTAGCTGGCGCCGAGCAGTGCCGGCTCCAGCCCCTGCTCCCGCAACTGCGTCACGTACTGAGCCAGTGCGCCGCGATCGGAGACCGCGCTGCAGTGGAAGATGACGACCGCGCCGGGGCGAATCTTGCTCGTCACCTGCGTAATCACGATCGGCACGGTGGCGAAGTCGCGCCAGCCCAGGCTGTCGATGTCCCAGAAAACCGAGCGGATGCCGAGCGCGCCCACCTGTTGCAGCAGTTCCGGGTTGCGCGCGCCGTACGGGAAGCGGAAGAAGCGGATCGGGTAGTGGTAGCCAAGCGCCCAGTCGATCAGCGCCCAGTTGCGCACCAGTTCGTCGGTGATCTCCTCGCTCGACAGATCGCGGAAGTTGCGGTGGCTGTACGAGTGCAGCGCCAGTTCGTGGCCCTCGTCGATGGCGCGCTTGAGCAGCGCGCGCGACTCGTCCGGCCACTTGTCGATCATGACACCCATCAGGAAGATCGTCATGTGAATCTTGTTGGCCTTCGCAATGTCGAGCGTCTCTTCAAGCTGGCCCGGCGTCATGCCGCAGTCCGGCGTGAGGTAGTAAGTGTTGCCCGCCTCGGACTTGCCGTGCGTGACCTCATTGTGCGCCAGCCAGTCGGCCAGCGCCGGCGTGGTGGCTTTGGCGTCGGCAACGACCGCGCCCCAGTACTCCGCGGCGCGCTGGGCGCAGGCGGGACAGTCGGCGCTCGCGCCGGTGGGCACGAAGGCCAGCAGCAGGGCGAGCACCGTAAGCGGAATCAAACGTCGCATGGTCGGGTGATGTTCTCTATGGTAATGCAAGGTGGTGGCGGCCCATCAGGGGCGTGCGCGGCGCAGTCCCCAGACGGCAGCGGCCAGAGCGCCTGCACCCGTCAGCAGGGTGACGAGCGCGCCTATTTTCACCGAATCGGGGCTGAAAGTCAATTCGACGTGATGGCGGCCGGCCGGCAGCGGCGCGCCGATCAGGATGCCGTCGGCGCGCATGAGTTGCGCGGGCGCGCCGTCGATGGTCGCCTGCCAGCCGGGATAGTTGATCTCGCTGAACACGAGTATGCCGTTGGCGGCGGCGCCGGCGTTCAGCAATACGCGGCCGGGTGCGGTGGTGAGATCCTCGACCGTGGACGCGCCGCTCGCCGGCACGCTGAGCGGGAATGGCGGCGGCTCGCTCAACACGACGACCCCGGCGGGCGCGGCATCGAGCACGGCGTCGCTGTTGAGCGCCTCGGACTCGCGGCCCGGCGCGACGACGACCGCCGTGTGCGCGATCCATGCGCGCGGCAGGCCGCCGCTGTAGCCGTACAGGCGCGTGTCGCCGTCCTGCGCGATCAGGCCGAACGCGCCGTGCGCGATCTCGCGTTTGGTCACGACGTAGCGCACGCCGAGCAACTGGAAGCGGCGCAGTTCGTTCACGTCGCGGTCGAACTGCTCGGTCGTGGCCAGCCGCAAGGGATCGTTGCCGTTGATCTCCGCGAAGCCGTAGTGCGCGCCGGCGTTGTGCGCGCCGGGCAACAGTCCCTCGCTGGCGACGCGCGCCCGAGGATTCCCAGCCAGTTCGGCCTGCAACGCCCTGGTAAGTGGTGTGTCCGGGAAGTAGTTGGACGGCGTCGGCTTCTGGAAATTGTATGCGCCGTTCACGGTAAACAGGTTCAGCGCGACCAACGCCGCCAGTCCCGTGGCGGCTACGGCGGCGCGCAGTCTCCCGGTGGCGTGCAAGTGCCAGAGCGCCCACGCGCCCGCCGCGTAGAAGAACGCCGGCACGAACTGGCGCAGGTAGCCGGGAAACAGGTTGACCTGCGCGCCCTCGCTGAACAGCGCGCCGACGTACGCGCCGGCGATCAGCAAGCCAAGCGCGGCCAATGTGCCACGCATGGTCGCTGGCACCGCGCGCGCTGCGATGGCAGGGTTCTCGCCGCTCTGCGTCAGGCGGGCTGCGCCGAGCGCGGCGAGCATCGCCAGCGCGAGCGACCAGAGGAACGCGGCGCGCTCCTGGTCGCGCACCAGTGCGAAGCCGGGCGCGAGCAGGTAGAACAGCGAGTAGACGAACGTCGAATTGCCGAAGGAGAGGAAGAGCGCGACAGCGGCCAGCGCCAGCCAGAACAGGCTGCGGTGTGGCGCGGCGAACAGCGCGAAGCCGGCCAGCAGCAATGGCAACAGGCCGACGTACAGCGGCGAACCGCCAAAGTAGCCCGGCGCGATCAGCGTGATCAGTTCGTGCAGGGCGAAGCCGCCCGATGTGAAGTCGTAACCAAGCTGGGCGCGCGTGGAGTAGCGCGTGAACTCGAGGGTCGGCAGCAACTGCACCGCCGACAGCCCGATGCCGAACAGTCCGAACAGCAGCAGCCCCGCGAACTGCGCCGGGAGCCGCATGCCGCCCGCGCTGCGCGAGGCGTAGAGCCAGTACGCTGCGGACGTGTAGAACACATAGATGTACGTCTGCGGGTGCCCGGCCAGGATGCTGGTTGCCATCAGCGTTCCGGCCAGCGCCAGCCACGCGGCCTGACGCGGCGCGAGCCAGCGCGCGCGTGGTGTACTTGTTGCCGTGGCCGCGCCGTGCAGCGCCCAGAGTACGAACGGCAGCCAGACATCGCCGGCCAGGATCGACGCCTGCTGCGCCGGATACGAGATCAGGTAGCCGCCGAACGTGAACGCCAGCGCGGCGATCCAGGCGGCGAGCGGGCTGTGTGTGACGCGCCGCGCGAACAGGAACATGCCGACGGCGGCGAGCGCGTAATGCAGGACGACTTGAAGTTCGAGCACGCCGAACGTGAACGGCTTGCCGATCAGCGCAAGCGCCGCGACGGTGAGCAGGTTCGGCGGGTAGAGCGTCGCCATCTGCGAATCGGCGAGTCCCGGCTGGCCGGCATACATCGCCGGGTTCCAGAGCGGCAGTCGCCCGGCGGCCAGTTCGCGTGCGGCGAAGACACGCAGCGGGTAGTATTGCAGCGTCAGGTCGCCGTCCGGCAACTGCATGCGGTCGAGCGGGTTCGGCGCGACGAGTCGCCAGAAAAAGAGAAACGGCAGGGCGACCAGCACGAGCAGCGGTGTGGCCGGGTGGCGCGCGATGCGTAGGAGCGCCGCCTGCAAGCGGGACTCAATGCTCGGCATGGCGCGCCTGGTTGAAGAACTCATAGAGCATGACAGTGGTCGCCACGGCGAGGTTGAGCGAGTCGCTGTGGCCGACCATCGGGATGCGCGCCATCACATCGCAGGCGGCCTGCTGGTCGGCGTGCAGTCCTTCGCGCTCGCTGCCCATCACGAGCACGCGCGGCGCGGGGTAGCGGATCGCCTGGAAGTCCGTCGCGCCCTTGTCCGATGTGCCGACCAGTACGACGCTGCGCTCTCGCGCCCACGCGACGAGCGCATCCCACGAGGCGCGCGCAAGCGACTGCGTGAACAGCGCGCCCATGCTGGCGCGCACCGCTTCGGGGTCGTGCGGATCGGCGGAGCGCCCGGTCAAGATCAGGCCGGCAGCGCCGACGGCATCCGCCGTGCGCAGAATCGTGCCGATGTTGCCGGGGTCCTGCGCGGCGTCGAGCGCAATCCAGCAGAGCCCGGCGGCTGGATCGATGTCCTCGAGCGCGAACCAGCGCTGGCGCACGACGGCAGCGAGGCCCTGCGGGCCTTCCTTCGATGAGATGCTCTCGAACACGGCGCGCGAAACGTCGAGCACCGGTACCCCGGAGCGTTCCGTGACCCCCACAATCGCGCGCGCATGACCGCTCTTGAGCAGTTCCGGCGCAACGACCAGCGACTCCAGCAGCGCGCCGGATTCGACGGCGGCCGTGACG
Source organism: Chloroflexota bacterium (assembly GCA_016235055.1). Lineage (NCBI taxonomy): Bacteria > Bacillati > Chloroflexota > Chloroflexota bacterium. The sequence continues at coordinate 56,963 of JACRMK010000006.1, forward strand.
AGGCGGATGCCCTCGACGAAGCAGAGGCCTGCCTGGTCGCGCTCCTTGCGACGATGCAGCGCGCGGATCTGCTTGATGCGCGCGTTGGCCGTGCTGGTGATCAGGGGCGGCGGCGTGTTCACGCGTTTACACCTTGCCGGCGCAATACAATCTGCGCGGCCTGCCAGACTTCGTCCACGCTGATCGTTTCGATGGCGCGGTTGGGGCAGCAGTCCGGCCGCGCGCGCCCGTTGCGGAAGCACGGGTTGCAGCCGGCGTCGTGCCAGATGGCGATGCTCTTCTGGTTGTATGGGCCGTAGATGCGCGGATCGCTCGGGCCGTAGAGCGCCACGACCGGTGTGCCGACGGCGTTGGCCAGATGCATCGTGCCCGTGTCGTTGCCGATCATTAGCACGCAGCGTTGATACAGTGCGCCCAACTGACCGATGTTCATTTTGCCGGTCGTATCAAGTGGCGTGTGGCGCATCGCGGCGCGCACCGCCTGCGTCAGCGTGGCGTCGCCCGCCGCGCCGATCAGCACGACGGTCGCGCCGTACGTTTCGATCAATCGATCGGCGATCTGCGCGAAGCGCTCGGCCGGCCAACGCTTGCTGGTCAGTACCGTGCCGGGGTTGTTGCCGCCGCCGGGATGGATGGCGACGATCGGGGCGGTGGCTGTGCCGAGCAGCGCGCCGGTGAACGCGATCTCGTCGGCGGTCGGCACGAACAGCGTCGGCTCGACCTCGCTGCGGCCGCGCTGCGGCTGAGTGCCGAGCGCGCGCGGCACGTCGAGATAGAGTTCCGGCTCGTAGCGCACCTCGGGCACCGGCACGCGGACGTTGTGCGCGAAGCCGCGCCCCCCGTTGTCGAGTCCGGCGCGCACCGGCACGCCGGCCAGCCAGGCCGCTACTCCGACGCGCGGCGAACGATCAAGTGTTACGCACAGATCGTAGCCGCCGGCGCGCACCCGGCCGGCCAGCCGCCAGACGTCGCCCCAGCCGTAGCGGCCCTGGCCGACCGCGCCGCTGTCGATGATCTGCTTGATGTGCGGGTTGTGCTCGATTACCGCGCGCGACCACGACCCGACGGCGAAGTCGATCTGCGCGGCCGGGTAGGCTCTGCGCAGCGCGGTGACGACCGGTGTGGCCAGCACGACGTCACCGAGGCAGCACGGCTTGATGATCAGAATCTTCTCGTACGCGCGTGTGAGCGGCTGTTTGTACGATGGGAACGCCGCGCCGAGCAGTCGTGTGGCGAGTGTAATCAACGTGTCGCGCATCGCAGGGTGGAGGTCAGCGGGTGCGCTTCGGGCGCAGGGCGGGCGCGCCGGCCGGCTTGCGCGGCGTGACGGGCTTGCGCCCATCGCGCTGCCAGCGCTGAAGAATGGTCTCGATGTAGCGCCAACTGCGCTTGTCGCGACGCGCCGCCTCAGCGAACGCATCGGCCACCCATTCCGGCGCGTATTGCGTCGCCGCGTCTTCCAACTGCTGGGCGATCAACGGCGTCAGCATGCCGATGTGCTGCTCGTACAGCGCGAAGATGTTCGGTTTGGCCGCCTCGGCGGGCGTTTCGGCCGGCGCCGCCCCGCGCTGGAGTTTCAGCTTGCCCTGCCGCACCAGTGCCAGATCGCGCCGCCCGGCTTCGTCGTTCAGGAAGTAGAAGCGCTCGCTCTCGTCCGCCGGGTTGCGCGCGCGCAGTTCGACCAGCGTGCGGCGCGCCACGGCCGCTGCCAGCGCGGTATCGAGCGCGCCCGCCGGCAGCATGCGCTGGAGTTGTGCGTCGGCGCTCAGGTCGCGGTGGCTGGCGCAGCGCGGCGCATCGTGCCGCGCCAGGCGCCAGATCAGATGAAGCGTCAGCTTCAACTCGGCCGGCTCGTCGATCTGCGCGAGCAGCTCGCTGAAGAAGAGATCCGGCACCGGCGTGACGCGCAGGCGGCCGGGCGGAAAGCCGTCGAATGCCGCCATCAGAACGCCATTTCGGCGTCTTCCTCGCGGTAGTATTCGAGGTCCGCGAAGCGCGAGGAGGCGCGGTTGAAGTGCAGCGAAACGCTGCCGGTCGGGCCGTTGCGGTGCTTGGCTACGATTACCTCGGCGATGTTGGGGCGCTCGGTCGCCTTGTCGTAGGCGTCGTCGCGGTACAGGAACATGACGACGTCGGCGTCCTGCTCGATGCTGCCGCTTTCGCGCAGGTCGGAGAGCTGCGGGTGCTTGTCGGGCCGCGACTCGACGGCGCGCGACAACTGCGACAGCGCGACGACCGGCACGCGCAGTTCGCGCGCCAGCGCCTTGAGCGAGCGCGAGATGCCGGCGATCTCCTGCACGCGGTTCTCGTTGCGCTCGCTGCCGCGCATCAGTTGCAGGTAGTCGATCACGATCATTTCGAGGCCGCGCTCGGCGGCCAGGCGGCGCGCCTTGCTGCGGATCTCGTTGGGCGAGGCGGCCGGCGTGTCGTCCAGGTAGATCGGCGCCTCGGACAGGCGGCCGATCGCTTCGGTCAGGCGGTCGGTCTCCTCGTCGGTGATCTGCCCGAGCCGCAGGCGCTGGCCGTCGATGCCGGTCATGTTGGCGATCATGCGCTGGACGATCTGCTCATTGGCCATTTCGAGCGAGAAGACGGCGACGGTCTTGCGCGGCAGGTGCATGGCGGCGTTCTGCACCAGGTTCAGCGCGAACGACGTCTTGCCGATGCTCGGCCGGCCGGCGATGATGATCAGGTCGCTCTTCTGCAGGCCGCCGAGTTGCTTGTCGAGCGCGCTGAAGTGCGTCTGCACGCCGACGTACTCGTCGCGGTTGGTCTGCATGCGCTCGACGTTGTTGGCAACCTCGTGCACGACGGTGCTGATCGGCACGAGCTCCTTCGAAAGCTTGCGCTGGGTGACCTGAAAGATGAGCTGTTCGGAGCGGTCGATGATCTCGTCGAGATCGCCTTCGTTCTTGTACGCCATGCCGGCGATCTCGCCGGAAGCGCTGATCAGCCGGCGCAGCGTCGACATGCGATCGACAATCGTCGCGTACGACTCGACGTTGGCGGCCGTCGGCACGGCGTTGATCAGCGACACAATGAAGGTCGACCCGCCCAGCTCGTCGAGCCGCTTGTTGCGCTCCAACTCATCCACCAGCGCGACGTAGTCGACCGGCTGGTGGCGCTCCGCGAGGTTTACGGCGGCTTCCCAGATCCAGCGGTGCCGCTCGTTGAAGAAATCCTTGCCGCGCAGCATCGTCATCACTTTGTGGATGGCGTCGGGGTCGATCAAGACGGAGCCGAGCACAGCCTGCTCGGCGTCGAAATTGTGAGGGGGTTGATGGTCGAAGCTCATAGGTATGACGCCTGAAACACACGGCGGGGACTTGGAACCTGCCTCCAAATCCCCGCCCGGTTGTGAGGCCTGTGCGGCCCGCGCTACTCTTTGTCTGCCTTGCCCAGATCGTCGAGGTCGAGCGTGTCGATGAAGTCGCTGAAGGCGGAGAGCCGGGCCTCTTCCTCGCTCGACACGCTGCCGGAGATGTCTTCCTCCGGCACGATGCCGGCGCTGTCCATCACCTCGTCGTTGACGAAGATCTTGACGCTGGTGCGCACGGCCAGCGCGATGGCGTCGCTGGTGCGCGAGTCGATCTCGAGCCGCTTGCCGTCCACGTCGAGCACGATATTGGCGAAGAACGTCTCCTGCCGCAGGTCGGTGACGACAATGTGCGAGACGCGCCCGCCCAACGAGGCGATGACACGCTTGAGCAGGTCGTGCGTCAGCGGGCGCGGCACTTCCACGCCCTGCATTTGCAGCGTGATCGCCTCGGCCTCGAACGGGCCGATCCAGATGGGCAGAAATCGCTCGCCGGCGACCTCTTTCAACACCACCAGCCGGTACTGCGAGACGAGGCTGACTTTAACGCTATCAATGGTCACCTCGACCATGATCTATCCTCCGCGGTCGCGCATGCGCGACCGCAACCATCCAGAGTAACTGCCGATACCAGCGATTATACCATATAGCGTCGGGCGGCGAACAACGACGTTTGTGCGCGCATTATCGGTGCGCCGCACAGCTTAATACGCGATTGGCGCGAGGCGGCATCTGTGTTTGCGTGTGGTGCGTTGGAGTGGCGGGCAATGTGGGGCGGGCTCGTGCTGCGTACAGTGATGGCGTACGTTGCCCGAGGCTGTCATCTGAAGCGACGTTCGCCGCTGAAGAGCTTGTGCAAAACCGCACGGAAACGCTTCATCGCCACGGCCGGCGATTAGAGATCCTTCGCGCGCGCAACGTCCAAGAAGTGATCGGTGTTGCCTTCGCGCTCAGGACGACAACCTGTGCACGGCGCGGATATGCGAAGGAGCAAGATGACGCAGTCGGCAGGCTTGCCGTGCCCGTAATTTCAGCTAAAATGTTTGCGCATCAACTTGGGACAGGGGGAAGGAAGACCGATGAGACTGTTCGATCGTTTTCGCAAGAAACCGGACGCACCCGCTGCGCCAGCCTCGCCGGCTGCGCCTGCGCCACGCGTGGTGGAACTGCCGGCCGAGGAACTGAAGGCGCGCATCGATCGCGGCGATGCGCCGCTGATCGTCGATGTGCGTGAGCCGTGGGAGCACAACATCGCGCAACTGCCCGGCGCGACGCTCATGCCGATGAACACCATCCCGGCGCGCATGAGCGAACTGGATCGCGACGCCGAGATCGTGGTGTACTGTCATCACGGCATGCGTTCGTGGAACGTCGCGGCGTACCTGGCGCAGAACGGATTTGTTAACGTGAAGAACCTGACGGGTGGCATCGACACATGGGCGCGCCGGATTGAACCGGGTATGCGCAAGTACTAAGACATACCTCACAAGTTGAAGACCTGTGAGGTGTAGACTGCCGAGCAAACGCATGGCAACCAAGACGCTGGGGGAGTGGGAGTGCGGAAGGTGCGGCTGGATCACGGACGGCGAGTCCGCGCCGCCGTTGTGCGCCGAGTGCGGCGCGCCGTCCGGCCGCTTCATATTCTACATGTACCTCGACGACAGCGATTGGAACGATGAGGTGGAGCCGCGCGACGTCGAAATTCCGAACGAGGAGTATGGCGATACATAGGGCGAAGTAAATCGACAATTGTACGAATATACAGGGTGTTTGCAGAATATTGCGAACACCCTTTACTTTTTCTTAAAATTCCAATACATACGCACTATTCTATTGACAATAGAGTGTTATGCACTATACTAGCAGTTGAGAATGTGACAAGTACATAGGTAGTGGCTTGGTCGATGTCGACACAAGAGAAGGGAATCGCGGGAAATGTGCGCGCTTCCCTCTTTTATTAGCATAATAATCAAGTTAGAACTTATGTTCAGATAATCGGTTCGGAACTTAAGTTCTAATTGTAGTCCGAAGTTCCATCCCAGCACGAGCGACTGCGGTCGCAGAGGAAGAGAGATCCCATGCCTGTTGAACCCGAGGAGCCCTCCGGGACGAGCCAGTCTCCGACGAAACTGCGCTCGCCGTGGCGCGCTGTGCCCGATGCCAAATGGCTTGACTGGCGCTGGCAGATGAGCAACCGCCTCAACTCGCTGGAGGAGTTGCAGTCGGTCATCAACTTGACGCCTGACGAGATCGCGGGCATTACCGCCAAGGATCGCTTCCGCGTCGACATCACGCCGTACTTCGCTGCGCTGATGGACCCGGACGACCCGAACTGCCCGGTGCGCCGCCAGATCATACCGACGGCCGCTGAGTTGCAGAAGGCCGACTACATGATGGAGGACTCGCTCGGCGAAGACCGTCATTCGCCGGTGCCGGGTCTGGTGCACCGCTACCCGGACCGCGTGCTGATGCTCGTGACGACGCAGTGCGCGACGTACTGCCGTTACTGCACGCGCAGCCGCATCGTGGGCGACCCGCATGAGAACTTCAACCGCAAGCAGCTTGAGGGCATGGTCGACTACATCGCGCGCACGCCGCAGGTGCGCGATGTGCTGATCTCCGGTGGCGACCCGTTGACGCTAGCGCCGAAGACGCTCGACTGGGTGCTGGGCGCGCTGCGGGCGATCAAGCACGTCGAGATCATCCGCATCGGCAGCCGCGTGCCGGTCTTCATGCCGATGCGCGTCGACGACGAGCTGGTGACGACGCTATCCAAGTATCACCCGCTGTGGATGAACATTCACGTCAACCACTACAAGGAAATCACGCCGGAGTTGAGCGCCGCGCTGGCGAAGTTGTCCAACGCGGGCATCCCGCTCGGCAACCAGTCGGTGCTGCTGGCCGGCGTGAACGACTGCCCGAACGTCATCAAGCGGCTGAGCCACGAACTGCTGCGCAACCGCGTGCGGCCGTACTACCTCTACCAGTGCGACCTGGTGGAAGGGGCGGGCCACTTCCGCACGTCGGTCTCCAAGGGCATCGAGATCATGGAGGCGCTGCGCGGCCACACGACCGGTTTCGCGGTCCCGACGTACGTGATCGACGCGCCGGGCGGCGGCGGCAAGGTGCCGATCATGCCGAACTATCTGGTCGCGCAGTCGCCGGATCGCGTCATCGTGCGCAACTTCGAAGGCGTGATCACGGCGTACGATCAGCCGGTGGATTACCGCAATCACGATCCGAAGACCTGCCCGGACTGCATGGCTTCGGCGGCGCGCCGCGACCTGCAGGACGGCGTGTCGGGCCTGCTCTCCGGCGCCGCGCTGTCGATCACGCCGGAAGGCTATGACGATCTGCACCGCCGCGGCCGCACGGAGCCGAACACGGTCGAAGAGTTTATCGAAATCCAGGGTAGCGCCCATACTGCGGATCCCAATGGCAACGGGCACTACAAGGAGCCGATATGGCAGCGCGAAAGCTGACGGTGGCCCTGCTGGCCAACCTGAAGAAAAATGCCCCACACGTGCTGGGCGAAGCGCCCGACGCGCACGACGATCTGGACTCGGAGCGCACGGTCGAGGCGCTGAAGGCGTCGATCGAGGCGAGCGGGCACAAGTGCGTGTTCCTTGAAGGCAACCTGGATATCGTGAAGCCGCTGCGTAAGCTGAAGCCGGACCTCGCCTTCAACATCTGCGAGATGCACCACGGCGACAGCCGCGAGGCGCAAATTCCCGCGATCCTGGAGATGCTGCGCATCCCGTACACCGGCTCGCGCCTGCTCACGATGGCGCTGACGCAAGACAAGGCGATGACCAAGCGGCTGCTGCTGCACCACGGCCTGCCGACGCCGGAGTTCCAGGAGTTCTTCCGCGCCGACGAGCCGGTTGACCCGAAACTGAAGTACCCGTTGTTCGTCAAGCCGTCGCGCGAAGGCACCGGCATGGGCGTGGACAACCGGTCGATCGTGCGCACCGAAGCGGAACTGCGCGCGCGCGTCGCGTGGGTGATCGACACCTATCGCGAGCCGGCGCTGGTCGAGCGGTTCATCGAGGGGCGTGAGGTCACGGTGGGCATCGTGGGCAACCCGGGGCCGGAGCACTCATGGAAGTCGATGCGCAACGGCAAGCCGTATGGCGGCGCATTCGGCGAGGCGGTGGCGGGCGGCCCGTTCCACTTCTTCCCGGTGCTTGAGGTCGCGTTTGAGGACTATACGGTCGATACGCAAAACGTCTACTCGAACCTGCTGAAGACCGTTCTCGGCGACGATTACCACGTCAAGTGCCCGGCGCCGCTGGAGCCGAAGCAGTTGAAAGAACTGCAGCGCCTGACCGCCGCCACCTTCCAGGTGACGGGCAGCACGGACGTGGCGCGTGTGGACTTCCGGCTGGACATGCACGACAACTTTAAACCGTACATTCTGGAAATCAACCCGCTGCCCGGCATGAGCCCGGGGTACAGCGACCTGTGCCTGGAGGCCGAGGCCGAAGGGCTGTCGCACCAGCAACTGGTGGACGGCATCGTGCGGCTGGCGCTTCGCCGCAACGGCATCCCGATGCCGGCGCCGGCGCCCGTTCCGGTGCGTGAACGCGCGCCGCGCAAGGCGCCGGCAGGTGTGCCGGCGGGTGTGCCCGTGCCGGCCTAGCGTTGGCAGTTGCGGGCCGATGATGAACGTGGCCGGCGCTGGATTCCGCGATCCGGCGCCGGCCACATGTTTTGCGAGACCATGATATGCGCACGACCATGCAAATCCTGATGCTCCTGAGCGAGATGCCGGGGCTGACCGATGAGAAGACGGTGGACAACGAAGTGGGCCGCGACGTCTTCATCACGGCCGACGCGATCGACGCCGCGCTGCGCGAGCGCGGCCACCGCGTGACGCGGGCGCTGATCCAGAAGAGCGTGCTCGACGCGCTGGAGTCTTACGACCCGCGCGCGTGGGCCGTCTTCAACCTGTGCGAGACGCTGGAAGGCGAGTCGTTCCGCGAGCCGTATGTGCCGGCGGTGCTCGATGCGCTGGGATACGCGTACACCGGCTCCGATGCGCGCGCGCTGCACGCCTGCGTCAACAAGGCGAAGACGAAGGCGCGCCTGGCCGCGGCCGGCCTGCCGACGGCGGCCTACCAGTTGTTCCGTTCGCCGGACGACCCGGTCAACGTGCCGTTCCCGGCTTTCGTCAAGCCGGTCGCGGAGGATGCCTCATACGGCGTGACGGACAACGCCGTGGTGCGCAACAAGCGTGAACTGCGCCGTCAGGTGAGCACCATCCTCTCGGAGTTTGGCGGGCCGGTGCTCGTGGAGGATTTCATCGCCGGCCGCGAGTTCAATGTCGGCATCATCGGCAACGATCCACCCCGGGCGCTGCCGCTGGCAGAGATCAACTTCGCGCGCATTAGCGACCCGCACCGGCAGATCATCTCGTTCGCGGCCAAATGGGACGACACGGCGGAGGAGTTTCACGACACGCCGGTCACCTGCCCGGCCGATGTGTCGCCGTTGCTCGCCGCTGAGATCCAGCGCGTGTCGCTGGAGGCGTTCCGCCTGATGGGTTGCCGCGACTACGGCCGGGTGGATATCCGCGTGCGCGACAACCAGCCGTACATCCTCGAAGTCAACCCGAACTGCGGCATTGCGCCCGATGCCGGTTTCCCGCGCGAGATGCGCATCGCCGGTTTCGACTACGGTGCGATGGCCGAGCAGATCGCGCGCCTGGCCGACGAGCGCCGCGCAGCGCGCTACGGCGCCGCGCCGGTCCGCACCCCGCTGAAGGCGGTCCGCCGCCGCACGCCCGTGCCGGCGTGAACCGCTCCGCCGCGAGCGTTGCCTTGAAAGTCCTGATCCTGCGAAACGTCGTGCCCGTGCCGCCGGGTGTTGACGAAAAAGACCTGCTGTCCGAGCTCGACGTGATCCGCGCGTCGGAAGGCATCCAGCGGGCGCTGAACGCGCGCGGACACGAAACGCGCCTGGACGTCGTGTCCGGCAACGTCCTGGACGTGCTGGTGCGCTACGACCCGCGCGAGTGGCTGGTGTTCAATCTGGTCGAGAGCCTCGACGGGCGCGCCGACCTGGAGCCGTATGTGCTGGCGATGTACGAGTCGCAGGGCTTCACGTACACCGCGGGCCCGGCGATCACGCACTACAACTGCCTGCACAAAGATCGCGCCAAGCGCATCTTCCAGGCGGCCGGCATCGCCACACCGGCCTTCCACGTGGCGACCGACGCCAACGATTCGGTGGATATGCCGCTGCCGGCGATCGTCAAACCGGTGGCCGAGGACGCCAGCATCGGGATCCCGCTCACGGCGGTGGCGACGACGCGTGCCGAGCTGCGCGAGCGCGTGGATCACGTCGTGCGCAAGCATCACCAGCCCGCGCTGGTCGAAGAGTACATCGAGGGCCGCGAGTTCTACGTTGGGATCTGGGGCAACCGCGCGCCGGAGGTGCTGCCGCTTTCCGAGATGGACTTCAGCCGCATCGCCAACCCGCTGCAGCGCATCTCATCGTATGAGGTGAAGTGGGAGGAGGGCACGCCGCTGTTCGACAGCACGCCCGCCGTCTGTCCGGCCGATTTGGACGAGGCGCTGGCCGAGCGTGTGCGCGACATTACGCGGCGGGCGTACCGCGCGCTGGGCTGCCGGGACTACGCGCACGCCGACATCCGCGTGCGCGGCGGCCAGCCATACCTGCTGGAGATTAACCCGGCGTGCGACCTCTCCGAGGGGATGGGCTTCTCGAAGCAGGCGCGCATCGCCGGCTACGCGTACCCCGACGCGATTGAGCGCATCGTCATGTTCGCGCTTGAACGCATGGAACGCGCCGCATGATCCAGGTACGCCCCACGACGCGCGCCGACGCCGAGGCGATCAATCGTATCGCCGCCAGTGTGACGGTCTTCAGTGCGGAGGAAGTGCGCGCGGTCGGCGAGTTGCTGGACCTGTTCTTCACCGACCACGCGCAGGATGAGTTCCTGTTTATCAGCGCCGAGGACGACGGGCGTGTGGTCGGCTTCGCGTGCTACGGGCGCATCGCGCTCACGGCGCGCAACTACGAATTGAACTGGATCGCGACCGACCCGCAGGCCGGACGGCGCGGCGTCGCGGCCGCGCTGATCGGCGAGGTGGAGCGCATCGCGCGGGAAGCCGGCGCGCGCTATGTCAACCTCGAAACGTCGGCCACGTCGCCTTACGCGCCGGCGCGGGCGTTCTATGACCGGCAGGACTATCAGATCGTCGCCCGCATCCCCGACTATTACTCCGACGGCGACGAGATGCTGATGTACCGCAAGCTAGTCGCTAGCTGCTAGTTCCGCGATTCCCCCGTTTCATTGTAGAATACGCGCGATTGTCGAGCCTTTCCTAAGATCGCCTCGGACTGGAGCGCGTGCAACCGGTTCTCAACTTCGTCAGCGGTATTGCTATCTGGCTGTATATCGTCAGCGCCATCATCTTCCTGGTGGCGGTGCGCTTCTGGTGGGGCGCGCGTCGCGATGTGCGCAATACCATTTATGGGCTCGAGAAAGAGTCTGCGACCGATCGGGCGTGGGGCGCCATCACGTTTGCGTTGCTGTCGCTGGTGATCGGCGGCGCTGTCTATTACGCCGATGCCAATGCAGACCATCTGCCTCCGGTGGCGCCGCAACGCTCGCCGACCCCGAACCTGGCACTGTTCATCACACCGACGGCGACCGCGCCAGTCCCGACCGCGACCGCCGCCCCGCCGACCCCGACACCGCTGCGCGGTCCGGTGGCCTCGCCGACCCCGAAGCTGACGCTGACCAACACGCCATCGGCGGCGACGAACACGCCGCCGCCGGCCGCCTGCCCGAACCCGTCCGCGCGCATCATTTCGCCGGGCGCGGATGCGCACCTGTTCGGGCCAGTGACCGTGCGCGGCAGCGCGACGATTCCCGAATTTCAATACTACAAGATCGAGTATGGCGTTGGCGAGAACCCGCCCGGCTGGACGGTGATCGGCGATTTGCGCCGGCAGCCGGTCAGCGATGGCGCGCTCGTCACGTTCAATGCCGACGGCTTCGCGCCGGGTGTTTACGGTCTGCGGCTGACGGTCGTCGATCAGCGCGGAAATTTTCCGGTGACCCCCTGCGTGGTCCGGGTGTTCTTCGGGCAGTAATCGCATTTGGCGCATTGCAGAATTGCGCTAGAATGCGGCAGAGGAGGGAGAACTATGTTCGACGTTGGTGTGCCTGAACTGGTATTGGTTCTGGTGGTGGCCCTGGTCGTATTTGGCCCGGGCAAACTGCCTGAAATTGGCGCGAGCATTGGCAAGGCGATCCGGGAATTCCGTGGCGTCACGCAGTCGATCAGCAACGAAGTCAACGCGGTGACGAATCTCGACCTGCTGGCCGAGGACGAAGCCACCACGAAGCGGATACTGGCCGAGAAGGAGGCCGCCGCGAAGGCGCAGGCCGAAAGCGCCAACGCTCCGCATGCTGCCGTCGAGGCTGCGGCGATGGCCTATGCTGAAACGCCGGTGACGGCGGTCGAAGCGCCGGTCACGGCCGCCGATTTGCGCCCGGTGGACAGCATCACCGAGCAGATCGCCGAGCTTGAAGAGTCGATTAAAGCGCAAGAGCGCTTGCGCCTGATGATGGGCGACCAGTCGACAAACGCGATCATCGCGACGATCCGCGCGCGAATTGAAGAACTTCAGCGTCGCTCGTCCGATGCCGTGGCGGCCGCCGCCGCTGCAAACGAACCGGCGGCGACGCCCGCCTAGCGGTCTTTCGCTGCGCAACGGGATAGAGCAATGATGCTTCGAGCCCGCTGGCTCATACTGATTGCCGGGATGGTGTTGATGGCCGCATGCGGCGGACCTGCGACGCCCGCGGTCACGCCGACACCGCCCGGCCCGACCCCAACGATTACGCCCGCCGTGCTATTGCCGGCGGGCGCACCGCTTTCCGCGCAAGCCACGCCGGGCGCGACACGGCCGGCTACCCCAGCGCGCACCGGCACGCTGTTGCCGACGCCGCTTCCCGCTATCCAACCGGGCGCGGCGGCGTCGGTCTCCGTGCCGATCCTGATGTACCACCAGATCCGCGACCTGACGGCCAGCGCCTCGGCCGATGACCGGATATGGACGGTCGCGCCGGCATCGCTGGCGGCACAACTGGGCTACCTCGCCGACAAGGGCTACACCACGATCAGCCTCGACCAGTTACTCGACGGCATGAGCGGGCAGTCGCCGCTGCCGCCGAAGCCGGTCGTGATCACGTTCGACGACGGCTGGAAGACACAGTACACCAACGCGCTGCCGCTGCTCAAAAAGTACAACCAGACGGCGACGTTCTATGTGGTCACGACCTACATGGGATACGGCGCATACTTCGACTGGATGATGACCGGCGAGGTGCTTAAAGCAGGCATGACGATCGGCAGCCACACGATCGACCACAAGTCGTTGACGAGCGTTTCGGCATCCGAATTGGACAAAGAACTGCGCGAGTCCAAGTCGGCGCTGGAAGGCAAGCTCGGCATTACCGTCACGCACCTGGCGTACCCAAACGGCGCGTTCAACGACAGTGTGGTCGCCGCGGTGAAACGCGCCGGCTACCGCAGCGCGACGACGATCAACCCCGCGCCGGTCAAAAGCCCTGTCGCGCCGCTGGCGTTGCCGCGCATCCGGGTCGAGTACAAGGACACACTGGCCGACTTCGCCAAGAAGCTGCCGTAGCCCACAATCTGCGCAAGTAATCGTAATTCGGCGCCCCCCAGCGGGCGGTTTGCAGTCTAACCGCCCGCTTTGCATTCTCTCATTTGGCTCTCATTGAGCTTTGGTTTAATACAATCAGCAACAGCAGAGGCTACGGGCAAACAGCCTCCTCCTTGAAACCGCCCCGACTCCCCTTGGGCGAGGGGAGTCGGGGATTCCGGTTTTATATGGCATAAAGCGGGGCGGCTTGTCCCCATTTTGAGAGGTCATAAATATGGAAACACAGAGCAGAGGCGTGGGGTGTCGGACGCTATTCGTGGTTGTGATGCTGGCGCTGTTCGTCGGCCTGCTGGGCGGCGGCGCGGCCGGCGGCTCGATCGCGTATCTGATGTCCAGCCAGCAGCGCGCGGCGTCACCGGTTGTGGCCAGCGCGCCTGCGGCCGGGGCCGCCGCGCAGGTCGTGGCGGTGCAGCCGGATTCCGCAATCGTGCAGGCGGTCAAGCGGGTGAACCCGGCGGTCGTGACGATCGTCGCGACGACGCAGCAGCGGATTCCGTCCGCATCCGGCCCGCGCAACCGGCAGGGGCAGGCAACCGGCACGGGCGTGGTGATTGACGACAAGGGCTATATCGTAACTAACCAGCACGTGATCGACGGCGCAACGGCGATCCAGGTGCTGTTCCAGGATGGCGGTAAATCGGATGCGAAGCTGATCGGCAGCGACGCGTTCAGCGATCTGGCCGTACTGCAGGTGACTGACCGCGCGATGCCGGGCGTCGCCGAACTGGGCGATTCGAAGGCTCTGCAGCAGGGCGAGCCGGTGATCGCGATCGGCTCGGCGCTGGGCGACTTCCGCGATACGGTGACGGTTGGCGTGGTCAGCGGCCTGAACCGCCAGTTGAGCGCGAACGAAGGCTCGTCGCTCGAAGGGCTGATCCAGACCGATGCGGCGATCAATCACGGCAATTCCGGCGGTCCACTGGTGAACATCAGCGGTCAGGTGATCGGCATCAACTCGCTGGTCGTCAGCACGGACAACAACGGGCAGTCTGCGCAGGGCCTCGGCTTTGCGGTGCCGGTCAACACGGTGAAGTATGTGGCGGCGCAGTTGCTGGCCAGCGGGCGTGTGTCGCGGCCGTTCATGGGCGTGACGTACACGACGCTGAACCCGCAGATTGCGGCGGCGAACAACCTGGCGCCCAAGCAGGGCGCATGGATTCAGGAGATTTCGGCGGGCGGGCCGGCGGCGCGCGCCGGGTTGAAGGTCGGCGACGTGATTACCGCGATCAACGGGACGGCGCTGACGGCGGACGCGCCGCTGCCGACCATATTGCTGAAGAACAAAGTCGGGGAGACGGTGACACTGTCGGTGCAGCGCGGCGATCAGACGCTGAACGTGGATGTGAAGCTCGCCGACCGGCCGACCACTGGATAGTCTTGGCTGCCGGCAGACAGCACAAAGCCCCTTCGGGTTCAGAAGACCCGAAGGGGCTTTTGATTTTGCGCGGCGAATTTCGCCCCGCTGCCGAATCCGATCGGCCAGCGTGTTATACTGTTTCAAATTGAAAATGTCCCATGTGCATGTCGCATGAGCACACGGCACACCGCCAAATTCTGCCCTCCCCCCAGCCCCCTCCCAGCGAAGCTGGGAGGGGGAGCAAGTCTCCGGGGAGGTGCGCGGCGGCGTAACCGCCGCGCAACTCCCCGTTAGTTTTTCCCCTTCTCCCCCTGCGCGCGGGGGAGAAGGGGCCAGGGGATGAGGGGGCGGCAGTTGCACTTGCGCAATCGCTATGAGGACATGGCCAAGTTGAAATAGTATTACGCCATAAACGTCAGCACCAACTGGTCCTCGGTGAAGGTGGCCTTCTCGACTTCGCGCGTGGCCAGCACGCGCGGCAGCACCAGGTTGCGCCGCCAGTTGCCGAGGCTGAGCGTCAATTCGTCGGCCACGCGCGTCAGCTTGACGTCGCCCTTGGCGGTGAACGGCAGCTTGAGCGATAGTTCGTAGTGGTCGTCGCGCCTGGTGACGACCTGCGGTGACCCGGTGTAGAACATCTGCGACGGGTCGCGGTCGCCGTAGATGGCGGCGGACATGCGGCGCAGCATGTCGGGACCGACGACCTCGTTCTCGAAGAACGGCCCCTGCAGGATCGGCACCGGCGCGAACGATTCCTCGGCGAGGCGCAGGTACTTCTGCTGGGTGTCGCGCAGGGCAGCGAAATAGCCGGTCTGCGCCTCCGGCGGCAGGACGCGGTTCTGTATGACGAGGTCGCAGGCGAAGCCGTACAGGTTGATGTAGGTGAAGGTGCGCTGCGCCTCCTTGATGACCATCTTCTCCGGGTTGAGCACGATGCGCACCGATGACTTCGTCGGGTCGGCCAGCAGCTTCTGCATGCGGTCGAGCTGCAGGATCAACTCCTTGATCGTGTCGAACATGCGGTCGTCGGGTATCGGCAGGCCGGTCACGCCGCGCAAAAGCGGTCCCGCCATCTTGACGGCGGCGCGCTCGATCGGGAAGATGTGCGTCAGGTACCAGCGCGCGACCTCAGGCAGCGACAGCAGGCGCAGCGTCTCGCCGGTTGGCGCACAGTCGACGATGATCACGTCGTACTCGCCGCTGTCGTGCAGGGCGACGATCTGCAGCAGGCTGGCCAGCTCGTCCATGCCGGGCAGGATGCTCGCCTCCTCCGCGATCATCTCGTTGATGCCGCGCCACTGCAGGACCGAGTTGATCCAGTCCTGCACGGTACCCCAGTAGCGCTCCATCTGGTGCAGGACGTCGATCTCCTGCGCCTTGAGCTTTGGCGCCAGCGTGATCGGCTCGTTGCCAATGGTCAGGTCGAACGAGTCGCCGAGCGAGTGTGCGGCGTCGGTCGAGACGACGATGGTCCGGTAGCCGAGTTCGGCGCAGCGCATGGCGGTGGCCGCGGCAATCGACGTCTTGCCGACGCCGCCTTTGCCGGTATAGAGAATGATTCGCATGTGTGGTTTCGCTCCGCTTTGATGGCCGCGCAGTTCGTGGCGCGGCAGGGGCAGTTGCAGTGTGCGCGACGATGCCCAACCGTTGATTATACGGGCGATGCGGTAAGGGCGAAGCATTCGCGCAGTCGGCTTCCAGTCGAACACGCGCGCACGCGCGAATGCTTCGCCCCTACGAGGGCGCCGTGTGTTATACTGCGGTATACCTTGAACACGGGAGGAAGCGATGCCGCAGGATTTCGAGGCACCGGATCATGCCCAGTACATGCGCGAGGCGCTGAAGGAGGCCGGGTGCTCATCTGCCATGCGCAAGCCCGACGCCAGACGGTAGTGGTTACCGGCGGCGAGGCCTGGCGCAGTCGTTTGAGTCTTCGAGCGCCGCACCCCGCTCGCTGCGCTGGAGTGATGCCAACCGTTATCACGGCTTGTGCGCATAGCATCAATCGAGTGCTCTAATCTTGGGATGGAGTAATCCCAGACTAACCAGGACAGTGGTCAATAAGCCTCCACTGATTAATACCATTGGCGCGCCGACCCAGTCCGTTGCCCACCCCGCCAGACCAAAGCCAATTGGCAGCAGGACGAACGAACCAAGCGCATCAATGCTTGCGACGCGCCCCAGCAAATGACGCGGCACCAACTCTTGCAGAGTATTATCCCAAATCAAATTAAATATAGCCAGCGACCCGCCTACCAGAAACGCGGCGACCAGCAAGCCAATCATCGGCAGCGGCAAACCAACTATGGCGGTGGCCAGCCCCCAACCAATTAACCCGCCGTACGCTACTAAGCCCCGGCGGCGAAGGCGTGTTGAACGACCGACCCACACGGCCCCGAGCGCCGACCCGAGCGCATAGGCCGAATACAAAAATCCCAACACCCCGACCTCAGCATGCAAACTATCCTTGACAAGAAATGGCAATGCGACGGACCAAGGTCCAGCCTGTGTCATATTGGTCAAACCGGAGATGCAGATCGTGATCCACAGCCACGGCGTGTGGGTCACGGTGCTGAATCCCTCTTGTACGGCAACTCGGATACTGGCTCGCTGCGTGTTGCCCAAGTGGGCCGTTGATACTGGAAGGAGCGGCGCCAGACACGCAGCCGATATGAAGAATGACAAGGCATCGAGGGCGAAGCCGCCCGACGGACCACCAAATGCGACGATGGCGGCGCCAAGGGCGGGGCCGAATATGCCGGTCAGTTGGCGGCTCAGCGCCGTCAATGAATTGGCGCTGGGCAACATGTCGCTCGGCACCAGCTCAGGCACGAGGGCGGTATACGCCGGCTGAAAAAAGGCCGCCACTAAGCCGAAGGCGGTGCTCGCCAGAAAGATGTGCCAGACTTCCAAGGTCCCCGTGACGGCTAATGCAGTCACCAAAGTGATGAGGATACCGCGCAGCAAGTCTGAGATCAGCATGATGCGTGTGCGAGAGAAGCGGTCAACGGTGACCCCGCCGAGCAAGAGGAACAAGAGGTTGGGGATCGAGGAGAATATCAGTACCGTCCCCATCGTTGTGGCGGAACCGGTCTTCTGCAGGACCCACCATGCCAATGCGATGGTATACAAACGATCGCCCAGCCGTGAAATTGTTTGCCCGGACCACAGCAAGGCGAAAGTGGGATGGGTCAGTGATCGGATGAGCGTCATACGAAGTGTCACGTCGTGCCGGGCAGCGCTTTGAAGAGGAATGTCACAGAGTCGGTCGACGGCATGGAGCAAATTATACATCACGAAGTATGCCGCCGCACGCGCGGCGGTGTGCTATACTCGGTTTCAACCTTACTGTGGGAGGAACTGATGCCGCTGGATTTCGAGGCGCTGGATCATGCCCTGTACATGCGCGCGGCGCTGAAGGAGGCCGAACGCTCGCTGGCCGACGGTGACCGTCCGATCGGCGCGGTGATCGTGCACAACGGCAAGATCGTCGGGCGCGGGCGGGCGATGCACAAGCTGCGCCACAGCCAGATCGCGCACGCGGAGATGAACGCGCTGATGCAGGCCGAGCGATACCTGGAGGAGCACCAGCACGAAGCGGTGCTCTACACGACGGTGGAGCCGTGCGTGATGTGCCTGGGCGCGGCGGTGATGAGCGACCTGGCGGCGATTGTCTTCGCGCTGGCCGACAAGAACATCCACCCGGAAGCGATGCTGGAGATGCCGTACGTGAAACGGCACATCAAGCACTACCTGGGCGGCGTGCTGCGCCTGGAGAGCGAGGCGCTGTGGGTGCGCGGCCGCCCGGACGAACTGCGCATGCTCAACGGGGGATAAAGAAAAACACCAAGACACGAAGACACAAAGAAATCTATCTTTGTGCCTTGGTGTCTTGGTGTTGGATTTCTGCCTTTAGCCGAACAGCCCCTTGACGATGCCGCCGTCGACCGTCAGCGCCGTGCCGGTGATGTACGAGGCGCGGTCGGACATGAGGAACGCGGCGGCGGCGGCGAACTCCTCCACCCGGCCGATGCGTCCCGCCGGGATCGCCGCCGAGAGCGCTTTCGCCTCGGCTTCGCGCGCGGTGTGGTTCGCCTTAGCGCGGTTGTCGAGCAGTTGGTCGACGCGCTCGGTCTGAATCCAGCCCGGACAGATGCAGTTGACCGTCACGCCGTCTTTGGCGACTTCGCTGGCCAGCGTCTTCGCCATGCCGACCACACCGGCGCGGATGGCATTCGACAGGATCAGGTTCTCCAGCGGCTGCTTGACCGTGAACGAGGTATCGATGACGATGCGGCCCCACCGCTTGCCCTGCATGCCGGGCAGCACGGCGCGGCAGAGCCGCACGACGCTCATCAGGTTGAGTTGGACGGCGGACAGCCACTGCTCGTCGCTGAACTGCATGAACGGGCCCGGCGGCGGCCCGCCGGCGTTGGCGAACAGCGCGTCGATGCCGCCCCAGCGCTTCGCCGTCTCCTCCGCGACGCGCGCAATCTGGCCGGCATCGGTTACGTCGCCGGCCAGCGCCAGCACCTCGGCGCCGGTCTGCTTGCGGATGTCCGCGGCGGCGCTGTCGATCGCCTCGGCGTTGCGCGAGCAGATGGCGACGAGCGCGCCCTCGCGGGCGAGTTCGAGCGCGACCGCTTTGCCCAGTCCGCGGCTGGCGGCGGTCACCAGGGCGACTTTGTTTTTCAGTCCGAGGTCCATTAGATCTCCTGTTGATCTATCAGTATGCGTCGAAGACGAACTGCGATGTGCTTCAAATCATGTAGGGCTTGCTGCATCCTCGTGGCATGGGCCGGTTCTGCCTATTTGGCAGGATTTCAAATTGGAATGCGAGAGCAGTCAGTCAAGTGAGCTTGTAGATCCGCAGGTTCCCAAACTCAGCTCGGGTGCCAAAAGTGTGAAGATAGACGCGGCCTGTGCCTCCAAACATCTTGTCCTGCACACTTATCCGCACCACATCATTGACCAGAACTTCTACTCTGCTATGTAGAATCTGTACCTGTAAGTGTATCCACTCTGATAAGCGAGCCCGGCCCATTAATTCGTTGCTGCTAGCAATGATCTCTTGCGCCCGATAAAGTTCAAGCTGTCCATCGACCCTTAAGTAGGCAAGATAGCCAAAGCGAAAATCGGGTAACGAACCGCGGACCCGAACCCCCGCCCAATACGATTTGTCGCTATAATCTAGTATGCGTACGTTGCAGTTCACTAAGCAATCCTCTAATAGTTCAATTCCGCGCGGAGACGCAGTGGCAGCGGTCGACGAATCACCCATTTCAATCGAGTCTGTGCTTGCTCTATATCCTCTTGAAATTGCCGAGTCACTCCAGTAGTCAAACTCAGGGTGAATCCCGCGTTTTCGTCTTATATCGTACAGCAGGGCTTGATTTTGAAATGGCGAACGCTGTGCTTGCGCCTTTGCTTCCTCACTGGACTTTCTTATAGAGTCTGCGTCACGAGTACTCTGCGACCAAACCTCGGACGCTCTATCGGTTATCGTGAATTTGCTTGAAGCAGCTTGCTTTTCCATCCATTTCAGTAATGGCTCTCCGAGAACATCGTGGTAGACCTCGAACAACTCTTGGTTGGGATGATCCGGAGATGCCAAACGGCGCAATATTCGAGCGTCTGCGCTCGCCATGGAATTGAGAACGCGTCTGACTTGGTCTTCTGAAACCCCTGATAATAAAGCTAGATCGAGAGAATTGTGGGCAATCTTTCTTCGCGAAATCGTGATGAGGTGCTTCAATAACCTTGCGGCTATCTCTTGGTCTTCCACACCTAGAGAATCCATAATGCCGCTTACATGGTCGAATACTATGCTGTCTATATTGCCTATCGTGTTCAGGGTGTCGGTCCCCAATATGCGCGACCCACGCTCGATCTCCTCATTCCAAAGCTTGAGCATAACCAGTTGGAGGTAAGCAGTTTCTACTCGAATTGAATCTCCCGCGGTTGGTGGCAAATCGTTATGATTCCGCTCAATGTTGTAAGCATCGTACGGCTTCTCCCGTTTTACCTGTTCCAATACCAACTCAACTAGTCTGGGGTCAATTGTGTACCTCTCAGACGGTTCGCGGAATCTCTTGTTGAATTGTGCAATAGGTTTACGAATTGCACGTTCTGCTGATTTGGTCTCTAGATGGTCTAGGCGCAGATAGCTATCAAAGAGGCGAGGAAACAAACTCGCATAGCGATCCATGTGGGCCAGCGCGTCTTCCCGAAACGAGATCAGGAAATTTGCACGCAGCCTTGGGCTAGCCATTGCCTCGATAAGCTCTTCATCAAATGATGCGGGCGACTGACGCAAAAGGTATTCTTCAAATTGATCCAGAATGACCATTACGCGGCGACGCACCTTCTCGGAATAGATTTGAAGGAGTTCGGACAGAGTTAAGTTGCGGTCGTCAAGAGTAACATTAAGCACATTACTCTCGGTGAGGGCTGTCTTGACGATAGTCTGTTTTAGACTCTTCGCGGCGTGCCCATGCCAGTCATTGTGCATTACCAAGGATGCAGATCGTCTTCTTCGTAAGGCAGGAATGACGCCGGCTCTAAGAATAGATGATTTGCCAACACCACTTGGTCCATACAGTAAGGTAACTGGTGATGCAAAGAAGTGCGCGATGATGAGCCGCATTTCCTTCTCTCGCCCAAAGAAGTAGGGCGCATCTTGTTCGGCATATGGTGCCAGCCCTTGGTATGGCGAGGTGCGCTGATTCGCTAATTCAGCCTTCATCTTGTGCCCCTCGTAGTTTGCGGGCAAACGCTTCGAGCGGCAGGTCGAAAAGAGTAACCCCGCGCTTTTCCCACAAGTGTTTTTCCAAATCACTAACATCCCGCTGAATTGCCCAAGATGCAATGTTGTCTCGCCATCGAGCACGCCTAGCTATGCCACTCAACACGACCCGTAGATGCCAGTCACCTAGGCCATAGCCCAGGAATAGGAAGTGGCTTTCATCAAAATGTTCTGTGAAAATAGGCGGAATTGCTGAATTAGTAGTCAGCCGCCCCATGAAGTCGACGTAATCATCTTCAGTGATTACGTACTGATCTCGGGAAGCATCAAATGGGTCAACAGCGCCGTGAATCTTATACACGATAAATGCTCTTGGCAATACTAAATCGAGCTCTGTAGTAGAAACATGTTTAGGTGAGGATTTACGGTTAGGCCAAAACAATACTTTGCCATTTAGTTCTTCTGCAACGGTATGGATGACTACGTGGTAGGCTCTGCCTGCATCGTGAAGTGCCTGAAGTGCGCCCCTCAGGCTGGACACCTTTGAGGGTAGGTTAAGGGTGATCGCTATTGAGCCTGTTGCGCGTACCACTGGGCCTCGAACTCGCGGGGCGAGAGATCACCGAGCGCCGAATGGATTCGCTTGCGATTGTAGACAGGCTTGACCCATTTCGCTCATGCTGATCTGGATGCCGCGCGCCGTCAGCAACTGCGTGTAGGCGGGGGTCGCGTACTGCACCCCTTGATCGGAGTGATGCGTCTCGCACACGCCGTGCCGCAACGCCTTCTGCAGCGCATGCACGGCCAGCAGGTGTGTCAGGTCTTGCCCCAGCGCCCAGCCACGGATGGTGCGCGTGAAGACGTCCAACACGATCGCCAGAAACACGATCTCGCCGCTGGACAGCACGATGTACGTCAGATCGCACGCCCAGACCTGGTCGGGTCGTGTGATCACCAGCGTGCGCACCAGATTCGGATAGCGCTGGAACCCGTGGCGCGAGTCCGTCGTCGCCATGCGCCGGCGCGGTCGCTTAGCCCGTAAATGCGCCTGTTTCATGAGCCGCCGCACGCGTTTGCTGTTGACGTGTGCAAACGCCGCTTGGCGCCGCAGCAGGATGGTCAGGCGCCGATAGCCGTAGGTCGGGTAGCGGCCCGCCAAGCGCTGCAAGGCGTGCAAGAGGGGTTGATCGGCGGCGCGGTCGATCCGTCCCGGACCGGCATGGTAGAAGCTGCTCGGTGCCAAGTCAAACAAGTCGCACAGCGCGCGGACCGTGCCGTACTGCGGGTTGAGTGTCTTCACGAGTTGTCGTTTGAGCGCGACAGACGGCTCAACCACAACGAGGCTTTTTTTAAGGCCTCATTCTCGATCGTCAGTTGCCCGATCAGCCGCTCGAGCTCGGCGACGCGGTGCTCCTGGGCGACACCGTCGTTGCTGCGACTGAAGACCTGCGGCAGACGCGCGAGCGCCTGCTCGCGCCATTCATAGATCAGCTTGTCCTTGAGGCGATGTTTACGCGCTAGCGCAGCGACGCTGCTGCGCCCGCTGAGCACTTCAAGCACGACACGGCTCTTGAACTCTGCGGCAAACTTGCGTTTCGGTTGTCCTTGCATGTGAGCACCTCGTTGATAGGTATTTTACCCTCAGCGCGGTGTCCAACTTCAGGGGCGCATTACA
>JACRMK010000007.1 GCA_016235055.1 Chloroflexota bacterium
CGGACGAGATGGCGGGGCCGTCGTACTCCTCGGTCAGCCGGGTGGCCGGAGCGGCCTGGGCCGCGCCGAAGCCGAGCGCGCTGAGGAGCGCGATAGCGACGATAGCGAAGGTGGCGAAACGTTTCATTGGAAGACTCCCTGAGAACATCATTTGCGAATCAATCTCATCTGTCTTCCAGTGTATGCGTTTCGCCATTGCAAACCATAGGACTACGGTCACAAAAGGCCCTTAAAACCGTAGTACTTTGGTCATCTTCACCTCGTTGTGCGATAGGTGCTGACCCATTGCGGTCGCGCGCCGCGAAAGAGTAGGAGAATCGCGTGCAAGGGTTGCTGTGCGCGCGTTGCTCACGCAAGTTGTTTCAGGCGCCGCGCGGCGCACGTGTGTCGCGGATGTTAAGCAGGGGTCGAAACCGGGGAAAGCGCAACGGCACGCATCTGCCCTGGCGCACCAACGTCAGGGGTTATCTTGCAGTAAAGGTATGTAGTACTTTTGGCCCAGGAATGACGGAAAATTGTCGGAGCGCAAGAAACCGGCTGCGTTCCACCAACCCGTCATTCCCACATAATTCTGGCCGGAATCCACTGGACGGGGGAGCGTCCGGTTAGAGGGGATGCCGGCGATCCTGTGCCCCGCGCTTCGAGGCGGGCACAGGATGATGCGGAGCGAAGGGTCTGCAATTGCTACAGAGATGCTGCGCGCGAGTGAACGGCGTTGTGCCCGTACCCTGCAATATGCGGCCCGCCAGACCGTAGTACACCAACAGGTTTTGGAACCGAGCAAATCAATTACCGCACAATTTCGAACAGGTCGTTGTCATTGAAAGACTGCACGAAGCGAAGTAGCCCCGATGCCTGCGCACGGGCGCGGTTGGTCTGCACCCAGTCGCGCCGGGGGAGGCCGGGCTCGCCGGAGTGCACGACCAGCCAGCGCACGCCCTGCCCGCCGAGCGCGCGCAGCGCCGACAGCGACGCATCGTCGGGGAACCCTTTCAGCGCGCCGGCCAGTTCAGTCTGGCGCGCCGGCGTTAAGCCAGAGTAGCCGTTGACGAGCGGCCGCCCGTGCACGAGTGATGCGAACATCCGCTTGCCCTCCGGGTATTCGGCGTCGGGCGCGACATAGAGCGGCAACTCGATCACCGCGCCCGGCCCCGGCTGGGTTGCCAGCGCGCCATACACGGCGTTCTGGTCGCTCAAGCGCCCGATGCGCTCGATCAGGATGGGCGCGGAGTAGCCGTCGGCGGCCA
The DNA here is from genome assembly GCA_016235055.1 of Chloroflexota bacterium. Lineage (NCBI taxonomy): Bacteria > Bacillati > Chloroflexota > Chloroflexota bacterium. The sequence continues at coordinate 1,248 of JACRMK010000007.1, forward strand.
CGGCCACAATTAGCAGGCACGCGACAACTGCACCAAGTGTTGTGCCAACCTGAAGTCGCCCCCTCCCCAACCCTCCCCCGCGACGCAGAACCGGCGTCGCAGGAGAGGGGGCTGACGCCGCATGTGTAGAGGCACACTGCACGCGTGCCCATTCCAGTATGCCCGCCACGCCAAATCCGGCCAACCCTGCCAGCGCGAACACCGTCAGCATGCCCCAGCGAGCCGGCACACGCATCACGCTCGCCAGCGGCACCGCGCCCCCCAGCCACGCACTGCTCGCCAGCGCCAGCGATAACGCCAGCAGCATGAACATGCTCAGCGGCCAGCGCCCGGCCGCGCTGCGCCGAAACGCCAAGCCCGCGAGCGCCAGCACGGGCACGGCCACGCCCATGAACAGGAAAACCTCTTCGCTGAACCCGTCGCGCCGGGGCGACGTTGGAACCAGACCGCCGTACAGGCGGTTGCCTGGATACGGCGTCAGCCAATCGACCGGCTGCGCCAGAAAAGCCTCGGCGGCATCGGGCGGGCGGGCGGCGCGCAGTTCCGGCAGCACGTTAAGGTATGGCACTGCCAGTGGCAGAACCGCCAGCGCGAGCACGGCCCCATCGGTGATCAGTTGCGGCGAGAGCCACACCCGCCAGCGGTCGAGATGCAGCACTGCGACCACCCCCAGCGCCAGCGCCATGAACAACCCGCCGTGTAGTGAGGTTGCGATCTGCCACCACGCGCAGACGACGAGCAAAACGATTGCGCTACGCTGGTCGCCGGCCGCATGCCGGCGACCGCCTAGCGCGACGGAGCGGAAAGCTCCGTTGCCGCGAATGACACGCCGCAGCGCCAGCAGCGCCAGCGGCAGCCACTGTAACGTCACCAGTTGGATATGCGGCAGCGAGGCCATGCGGTACGGCGCAAACGCGAACGCCACGCCGGCCGCGAACGCGGCAACTCGGTTGCGCGTGAGCGAGAGCATCAGCAGGTACATGCCGAACCCGGACAACGCGAAGCCGGACAGGAAGACGACGTTGTACGCGACGGCCGGTTCGCCGGACAGCACCGCCACGGGCAGGGCGAGCAACGCGCTGCCGATCAGGTTTTCGGAATACGCCAGCGTGCCATGCAGGGGATAGAAGATGCCGGCGTCGAAGAGGTGCGCAGGATCGTTGACCAGCGCGCGCGTGTCCCAGCCAAGCAGGTAGGCATTCAGCACCGGGTCGCCCACGTCGCCCGGCACTGCGCCGCTCAGGTTCTGCCAGAGCGGGTGCGTCGCGGCGAGCGCCAGCAGCAGATACAAGCCTAGCGCGAGCAGCGTTCGCTTCATGGCGCGCCGGCCAGCGTGCGGTCGAGCACGAACTGGTCATCGGACAGCGGCGCGCCGTCCGCGCCCTGCGCCGGATAGCGGCGCGTGCTCTGCGGGTCGTACAGGCCGACGGCGATGCGGAACGGGCCGTCCGCGCCCGCCTTCAGCACGCGGCGATCCGCGACAACCTCGCCCGGCTCCCACGCGCTCGTCGGCAGCAGGCCGCCGGCCGGCGGGCCGTCGAACGTCGCAGCCGGTTTGCCGTCCGCGCCGAGCAGGTGCACAAACACCGTCGCGTCGGCGTCCGGCGTCTGCGCGGCGCGCCAGTAAAGCACAAGCACGCCGGACGGGTCGAGCGTATAGCCAACCAGTTCGATGCCGCCGAAGCGCGCGTCCGCGCGCGTCACGGCCGACAGGTCGGGCGGCGCGGCGGCGCGCACCCGCACCGGCTGCAGCAGCAGGCGCGTGCGGCGCACGCCGTCCGCGCCGGCCACGGTCAACGCCTGCCCGCTGCGCGGGTTGAGCATGCCGACACGCAGCAGGTACAACCCCGGCGCGACATCGGCCGGCACGTTCATCACGTGCGGGTCGCGCACGTACATGGAGAGCGGCAGTTCGAGCGTCGAGATGTTGCCGGGGCGCTCGTTCCACGTCTGCGCCACCGTCTCCAGCGTCAGCGGGTTGTCGAGATGCGCGAACACCGCGTAGTCGCGCTCGATGTTGCGCAGCGGCTGCCAGTAGAACGTCAGCGCCAGCGCATTGCCCGCCGTGACCGACGACGCCGAGAGATCGTAGCCGAGCAGGCGCAATTCCTCGCCGAACGGCGTTCCGCTCGGGTGCTGCATGCCGGTCACATCCGGCAGACGCGAGTAGCGCACGTAGCCGAGACCCGGCGCGACAAACCAGAAACCGGCCAGCAGCAGCGCGACGGTGACGAGCGGGCGGCGGTACGACAGCGGCGCGGGCTCGATCGGCGCGGCGTGCGCGGGGATGCCCGCCCCATACCGGCGGCGTAGCCAGATCATGCCGGCGAAGCCAATGACGAGTGACGCCAGCGACACAAAGTTCGCCGTTTGCCGCAGCGGCGTATCGCCGAACGCAAACTCGACCGTGTGCTCGCCTTCCGGCATCAGCACCTGCATCACGCCGTTCGGCGTGATTAACTGCAGCGGCGCCGGCTTGCCGTCGATCGTGGCGCGCCAGCCGGGGAAGTAGATGCGCTGGATGCGCAGCGGCAGGTCGCCTTTGCTGTTGACGTGATAGGCCAGGCGCGCCGTGTTGTCGGCCAGGGTATCAATTAGCACAGTGACCGGCAGCGCCTCGCGCTGCAGGTGATCGGGGCCGGAGTCGCGCAGCATCTGCGGCGTCAGCGGCGAGTCATACATGCGCCCGGCTGTCCAGATCGGCAGATACTCGCCCGCGCTCGTGGTGCCGATCGCCTGCGTGCCGAGTTCGAACTTCGTCAGGTCGGAGAGCGACGGCTCGCCGTACGGGATGAACGGCGTGCGCGGGAACAGGTAGACGAAGCAGTCCAGAATCAGCAGAGCGGCGACGACCGCCGTGGCGCTTGGGCCCCAGCGGAACCAGCGCCGGTCCAGCGCCACGCGCAGTTCGCGCAGCGCCAGCCCGACGAGCGCGGCCAGCGGCACGGCGGCCAGCCCGACGAAGCGCCACGGAAACTCGGTCAGCGGCAGCAGCGGCACGCTCGACCAGAGCGGCGTCGAGAGCGGCAGCGTCATCGCCGCCAGCGCGAGCGTCGCGCCGACGCAGAACGTCAGCAGGGCAAACGGCGCGCCGGCGTGGCGGCCGCGCACCCGCGCCGCGAGCGCGCGCACGGCGGCGAGCAGCACGACCAGCGCCGACAGTACCAGCGCGACCGGCCCCAGGTTGAACGGGATGTACGGGTTGACGCCGGCGATATCCGGCGGCGTGTTCGGCGCGAGCAGGTCATTCAGTGACAGGAAGTAGTTGCGAAAGTCGAAGAAGCCATGCGTCAGCTTTTCGATCCGCACGTACTGTTGCTCGCCGAGCGCGGGCCACCAGAAGAACGCCGTCAGACCGACCGCCAGCGCCACCGCGCCCGCCATCGTGAGCGCATAGCGCAGGCGGTCGCCCAGCGCAGCGGACCGGGAAGCCCCACGCGCCAGCACGAACAGCATATACACGCCGATCAGCGGCGTCGCGATCAGTGCGGTGATGTTGTGCGCGACGACGAGCGCGCCGTACGCCAGCACGAACGCCACCGGGCGCGCGCGGCGCGGCGCGGACGGCGTCGCCGCCCACAGGCAGAACGGCACGAGCGCCAGCGCGAGGAACTGCGGGTAGTCGCCCTGGATGAACGCCTCGTAGAAGCGGTACGGCGCGTACAGGTACGCCACGCCCGCGGCCAGCGCCGCCTCGCGCCGGAAACGCCCGTCGCTGAACGCGCCGAACATATCGCGCACCCAGAGATACATGCCGACCGGATAGGCGTAGAACGTGAGGACGATGGCGAGCTTGACCGCCCATTCCAGATTGATGCCAACGACATGGAAAGCCTGGCTCAGGAAGTAGAACAGCGGCGCGTAGTAATTGAAGATCGGATAGCCGTAGCCGTAGGCGAAGTCCGGCGCGATGCGGGGGTACAGCACACCGTCGGCCCAGGCGCGCGCCAGTTCAAACGTGCGGAACAGGTGCAGCGCGCCATCGGCGGTGTTGGGCAGGCCGCCGTTGAGCACCAGCGGCTGGATGGCCGGCACGGCCAGCAGGGCCAGCACAGCAAAATCGGACTGGAGCAGGGCGAACAGGCGCGGGCCGGAAGCAGGTTTCATCAGGGTGATTATACAATGCGAGGGGACTTGGAACACGAACGCTTTGGAACACGAAAGGCGCGAAAGCGCACGAAAGGCACGAAAGAAGTCGGGCGCGCACCGTGCGCCCGACGCGACGCGTGACCCGTTCGCCATGCCCGCGAAAGCGGGCATCCAGAGGTCTCATGCTGGACTCCCGCTTTCGCGGGAGTGACGCCGGGTGTGGCTGGCCATCTCGCGTTGTCATTCTGTCCAAACCTGAAATGTGCCCGCGATATCCGCGTATTTCCGGCAATGTGCCAAACTCTGATAGAATGGCTAGAGCCATGTTGAGTGCTTCCGTCGCGCTGCCGACCTACAACGAAAAGGGCAATATCGCCGATCTGATTGCGGCCATCCGCGCCGCGCTCCCGGATCCCGAGATCATCGTCGTGGACGACAACTCGCCGGACGGCACCTGGCAGATCGTGCAGGCGCTGTCGGAGGCGGAGCCGCGCATCCGGCTGGTGCGCCGCACCACGGAGCGCGGGCTGACCAGCGCGATCCAGCGCGGCATCGATGAGGCGCGCGGCGACGTGGTATTCTGGATGGACTGCGACTTCTCGATGCCGCCCGCGACGATGCCGCTGCTGCTGGCCGAGCTCGAGCGCGGCGCCGACGTCGCCATCGGCTCGCGGTACGCCCCCGGCGGGCAGGACGCGCGCGGCGACTGGATGCCGATCGCGTTCAGCGCGGTTATCAATTTCTGGGCGCAACTGCTGCTCGGGCGCGGCGTGCGCGACTACACGACCGGCTTCGTCGCGGCGCGCAAGAGCGTGCTGGAGCGCGTGCGGCTGTCCGGCGACTACGGCGAGTACTGCATCGACTTCCTGGCGCGCGCCAAACGGCTCGGCTTCCAGATTGTGGAAGTCGGCTATGTCTGCAAGCCACGCGCGACCGGCGAGAGCAAGACCGCGCCCAGCTTCTGGGGCTTCATCCGGCGCGGCTGGAAGTATGTAGTGACGATTCTGCGGCTGACCGTGCAGCGCGCCTGATGCGCGCCGCCGCTTATTTCGGACGCTGACCGATACTCAGGGGAGAAACTCATGCCCAGCAAGAAACCGACGACGACCCGCAAGACCAAGCCCGCGCCAAAGCCGGTCGCTAAAAAGAAAGCGGCCGCCAGGAAACCGGCCGTCCCCGCGACGAAGGCGCCGGCGCCCCGCGACGAGATGCCCGTGCTCGGCGGCGTGGCCGCGGCCACGCCCAGAGGCGTGCTCGCCGAGGCGATGGACGTAAGCATGGATGAACTGGGCGAGCGCGCCAACATTCTGCCGGGCGAAGACCCGCACCTCGTCGTGACCGTGCGCCCGATCCCGTCGGACGAGCGCGAGAGCGCCGGCCGCATCATCCCGGTCTGCGAGCCGCGGCTCGACGGCAACGAAGAAAAATATCTGCTGCACACGGTCCGCACGAACTGGATCTCGTCGGCGGGCAAGTACATCACCGACTTCGAGCAGTTGTTCGCCCAGAAAGTCGGCGCCAGGTACGGCGTTGCCTGCAACAACGGCACCACCGCTCTGCACCTGGCGCTGGCCACGCTCGGCGTCGGCCCCGGCGACGAGGTGATCGTCCCGACCTTCACGATGATCGCCAGCGCCAACGCCGTGCGCTACGTCGGCGCCACGCCGGTCTTCATCGACGCGGAGCCGGAGACCGGCAACATGGACGTCAGGCAGTTGCGAACCAAGATCACGCCGCGCACCAAGGCGATCATGCCGATGCACACCTACGGGCACCCGGTGGACATGGACCCGGTGCTCGACCTGGCGAAGCAGCACAACCTGTTCGTGCTCTCCGACGCCGCCGAGTCGCACGGCGCGGAGTACAAGGGCCAGCCGGTCGGCGGCCTGGGCGACGTGGCCACCTATTCGTTCTACGCCAACAAGATTATCACCACCGGCGAAGGCGGCATGCTGACGACCAACAACCCGGACATCGCGCGCATCGCGCGCAACATGCGCGACCACGCCTTCAGCCACGAGCGCCACTTCTGGCACAAGTATCTCGGCTTCAACTTCCGCATGACCAACATGCAGGCGGCGATCGGCCTGGCGCAGACCGAGCGCTTCGAGTTCCTCGTCGAGTGCCGGCGCAAGAACGCCGAGATGTACAGCGAGCTGCTGTCGAGCGTGCCGGGGCTGGCACTGCCGGTCCAGAAACCGTGGGCCAAGAACGTCTACTGGATGTACGGCATGGTCGTACAGCCGGCGGAGTTCGGCATGACGCGCGACGCGCTGCGCAACGCGCTGGCCCAGCGCGGCATCGAGACGCGCACCTTCTTCATCCCGATCCACCTGCAGCCGATCTACTTCCGCGCGCACGGCGCGGAGTCGTTCCCGGTGGCCGAGATGCTGTGCGAGCGCGGCATGTACCTGCCGTCGGCCTCCACGCTCACGCCGGCCGACATCGAATTCATCTCGCACGCGGTCCGCGAAATCCAGAGCCAGGGCCGCAAATCCCAGGCCGAATAATCCTCTGGGCGGGGGCCCTCGGCCCCCGCCCGTTGTGTCGCTCCCGCGCACTTCGAGTCCCCACCTCATGCATCCCGACGAATACGAGAAGATGTTCCGCGTGGAAGACACGCACTGGTGGTTTGCCGGCAAACGCCGGCTGGTGCGCGTTATGCTCGAAGGATTGTCGCCGCAAGCCGGGCGGCGCATACTCGACGTCGGGTGCGGCACGGGCGGCATGTTCTCGCTGCTGCGCGAGTTTGGCTGGCTGACCGGCGCCGATGCCAGCGAACTGGCTACCGGCTTTGCGGCCCGGCGCGGGCTGGCCGCGCTGGAGCGCGCCGCGCTGCCCGAACTGCCGTTCGCCTCGGGCATGTTCGATCTGGTGACGGCGTTCGACGTGCTGTACCATCGCCGTGTCGACGACGATCAGGCCGCGCTGATCGAGATCGCGCGCGTGCTGAAGCCGGGCGGGCGCTTCATCGCCACCGACTCGGCGCTCAAGTTCCTGCGCGGCGCACACGACGATGCGGTGCAGGGCGCGCGGCGCTATACGACCGGCGAGATGCGCGAGAAACTGTCGGCAGCCGGCTTCAGCGTGCGCCGGCTGTCCTATGCCAACATGCTGATCTTCCCGCTCGCCGCGCCCTGGCGGCTGCTGCGCCGGCGGACCGGCGACGAGCATGGCTCCGATGTGTCGGCCGCGCCCGGCTGGCTCAACGCCCTGATGGGACTGGTCTATCGGGTCGAGGCCGGGCTGCTGGCGCGCACGAACCTGCCGGTCGGCATGTCGATCATCGTACACGCGCAGAAGGCGTGATCCTGTCCATGAACAATCTGGTATTCGCGGCGGCGCTCGGCCAGCGTGACAAGTGCGTCGCGCTGGCATCCAGCAGCGATGGCTGGCAGTTGCCGGCAGCGCCGGTGCCGACCGGCGCATCGCCAGAAAGCGTGGCGCTACAGGCGCTGATCGCCATCACCGGCGTGCCGGCGGCGATCGATCGGCTGGCCGGCGTGTACAGCGGGCCGGACGGTCTGCTGATCGCCTTCATGGCCAGCCTCGACGACGGCGAACCGCGCGCGGGAATCGAGTTCTTCGAGTGGGATGCGCTGCCGGCACCCATTGCGCCGGACCTGCACGTCGCCGCGCTCGCCGACTGGGCCGCCAGCCACACGCACGGCTTCATGACCACACGCTACTGCCCGCGCTGCGGCGGCGCACGCCTGTCAGTGCAGCAGCGCTTTGGCCGTGACCGCATGACGTGCCGCACCTGCGGATTCATCTTCTTCCGTGACCCCAAGGTCGGCGCCGGCGTGTTCATCGAGGACACGGGGCGCGTCCTGCTAATCCGGCGCGGCGTGAACCCCGGCATGGACCTGTGGTGCCTGCCGAGCGGCTTCATCGAGCACGACGAAGCGCCGGAGGCGGCGGCCGTGCGCGAGGCGTTCGAGGAGACGGGGCTGCATGTTGAGTTGGACGAGTTGATGGGCCTGCACTCATACCTCGATCCGGCGCGCGGCAACGGCATCCTGATTCTCTATCGCGCGCACGCCACCGGCGGCACGCTCAGCGCGGGCGACGACGCCAAAGAGGCGCACTATTTCGCGCCGTCGGAGCTGCCCGCTGCCGACGCGATCGCGTTCCGCACGCACCGCATCGTGCTGAACGAGTGGAAAGAACGGCGGTCGTCAATGTAGGGGCGAAGCATCGGCGGTAACAAAACTTCGTTACGCTATGGCGATGACCGCCGATGCTTCGCCCCTACCAAACCACCCCTACCGCACCCGCGCCGCCAGTTGCCACATCCCGTTCGCGGTGCGCGTTAATCGCCAGACCTGCTGCTCGGCGGTCTCGGCTGCGGTGCCGCTCCGCTGAATCCACAGATCGGCCGCCACCTGCGCGCTGTCGGCCGTCTGCTCCTCGACTCTAAGCTCGGCCACGCGCACGCTCTCGGCATCACGCACCAGCGCACTGAGCGATTCGCCCGCCTGCGCCGCGAGATCTGGGCTCATCAGCGAACGCATTGCATCGGGCTGGCGGCGCGCCCAGTCGGTGTAGTAGCCGAGCACGACCGCCTCCGGCTGGTCGAGCGACGTGGGCGTCCCGAACAGGAACAGCACGTCGCCGGTTATGCGGTACGCGTCGCCGGACCATTCGGCGTGCGTGGCGCGGATGATGGCGGAGCGGCGGAACAGCGTCTGCACCGCCGTGAAGTCGAGCACACCGTTGCGCTGCGGGTCATCGATCGCGACGCCCTCCGGCCCGGTCAGCGACAGCAGGCTATCGTAGTGCGCGCCGTTCCAGCGAAAGACGTTCACGACGGTTTGGCCGCCGCCGAGCGCGCCCTCGACGACGATCTCCGGCCGGCCGTCGCCATTGATGTCCTGCACCCGCTGCGAGATCACGCGTTCGCGAAAGAGCGTGATGGGCTGCGTCTGTCCGAGCAGATACGCCGTGCCGACGCCTGCCTGGCGGCGAATGACCATGCCGCGCCCCGCGCCGCTCGCCGCATCGGTGTAGAGCATCAGCCAGTCGAGGCTGCCGTCGCCGGTGGTATCGGCGGCGACCGTGAGCGCGGAACGAGCATGTTCGGGCAGATAGCCGCTCGCGTCCGGCATGGACGATGCCGCCGGCTCAGCCGTGACCGGCACGATGACCGGCGGGCGCGGCGCGGGCGGCGTGACCGTCACCGGCGCACATGCCGACAGCACGCACGCCAGCGCGCAAAGCCCGCTCCAGAAACGCATGTCCATGTCCCCCATTGTAGCGCACATCACTGGCGCCTTGGGGTTTGGTCTTGGGGAGGGGTAATACCGCAAAAATGTAGGGATCGCACGGAAAGCCAGACCGTCATTCCGGCGCGATTCTGGCCGGAATCCACTCAATGAGGCGTGACGCCGGGCATGGCAGCAGTGGATGCCGGCCAACTACGTGCCGGCATGACGATCTTGTGGCATCGCCGACGGCATTGCGACTGCGCGTCAGCCGTTGGGAGTTGGGATTTGGAGTTTGGGATTTGAAATTCGGGAGTTGGGATTTGACTGGTTCGTGCTAGAATCACCATTATGCGCACCCGCTGGCGTCATCGCAGCCTGATCTTGGTGTTGCTGGTCGCATTCGGCTTGCGCCTGGCGCAACTGACGTTCCAACCGCTCTGGTTCGACGAGGGCTGGAGCGTCTGGTTTGGCGTCTCCAGCCTCCCGAAGATGCTGGAGCGCACCGCACTGGACATTCACCCGCCGCTTTACTATGCGCTGCTCCACGGCTGGATCGCACTCGCGGACCACGGCGAGTTCGCGCTGCGTCTGCTGTCGGTGCTGACCGGCGTGCTGCTCGTCGCGCTGGTGTACCCGCTGGCGCGCGGCCTGCTGGGCGACCTGTCCGCGCGGCTGGCGCTGGTCATGACGGCGCTCTCCCCGCTACAGATCTTTTACGCGCAGGAAGTCCGCATGTACGGCCTGGTGACCGCGCTGGGGCTTGCCTCGTCGGGGCTGTTCTGGCGCGCCCTGCACGGGCACTCCGGCCGCCCGGCGCGGCGCATGTGGATCGCCTATGCGGTGGTAACTGCCGCCGCGATGTATGCCGAGTACTACGGCGCGTTCATTCCGCTGTTTCACGGCATCTACTGGCTGTGGCAGGTGCGCGGGCGCGTGTGGCGCAGGCCGTCCGCGCTCGGCGCGTTCGCCTTCGCCGGCCTGCTCTATCTGCCCTGGGTGGTTTACGCCAGCTCGAAACTGGCCGCCTACGTCGGCGACAAGGTCGGCATCGAGCAGTACGCCGTGCTGCCGCCCTGGGATTACGCCGCTCGCCACCTGATCGCGTTCGCCGCAGGGCACCTTACGCCGGACACGGCCTGGCTCGGCTGGATCGCCGTCGTGTTCGCGGCGCTGGCGCTCTGGGGCATCGCGGCGGCGCGGACGCCGCGCGGCGGCAGCCAGTCCCCGCGTCCGGCGCTGTTCCTCACGCTGTACCTGCTCGTGCCATTCGTCGCGGCGTATTTGGTCCAGATGGGCTTCCCGTTCGCGCCGCCGCGCATGGAGCGGCTGCTGCTGCTCGCGTCGCCGCCGTTCCTCATGCTGGCCGCGCGCGGGCTGACCGCCTTCATCGCGCGCGCGTGGGCTCTGCGCAGTTGGGCGGCGCTGGCCGGCACCGTGCTGACCGGCGCGGTAATGCTCGCCGCGTCCGCCCTGTCGCTGGCATCGTTCTACAACGTGCCGCGCTACCCGGAGCAGGACTACCGGCCGCTGGCCGAACGCATGGACGCGCTCTCGCGGCCCGGTGACCGCGTCATCGCCGTGCACCCGTGGCAGGTCGGCTTCCTGCGCGCCTACCTGACGTCCGCGGTCGATCTGCAGCCGGCCGCCTCGCCGGCCTGGGGCGCCGAGGTGCGCGCGCAAATCGACGAAGCACTCGATGCACACCGGCGCATCTGGGTGCCGGCCTATCAGTCGCTGGGACGCGTGCTCGAGACCGAGATGGAGAACCACCTGAAGGCGGGCGCATTGAGCGTTGAATCGAAATGGTACGGCGACACGCGCCTGCTGTTCTACGCGCCGATAGCGCCCGCACTGACGTTCGAGGCATCAGGCACGCCGGCCATCACGGTCGGCACTGACCGGGCCACGTCCGCATGGGAGGCCGGCTGGGGCATCGTGCCACTTCAGATGACGCTCGATTTCGACGAGCCGGCACGCACGCCGCGCATCAGCCTGCGGCTGAAAGACGAAGCCGGCGTCGTGTGGGCGGCGCAAGACCGCGAATTCGACAGCATGGAAACATCGGGCGCAATCCGCCGCTTCCGCAGCGCGGCCGGCTTTCTCGTGCCAGCCGGCACGCCGCCGGGCGCATACCGCATCAGCCTCGGCATCTACGATGCGCAATCGCTCCAGTCGCTGCGCCCGGAGCGCGATGTGCTGACCCTGCGCGTCTCACGGCCGGCCGTGCCGCCGTCCATCGCCGCGCTGCCGATTCAGACGCCGCTCACCGTTGGCTGGCCGGGGATGCGCCTGCTCGGCCTGACGCTGCGCGATGGCGCATGGCGGGGCGGCGAAACCCTGCACCTCGACCTGTTTTGGCAGGCGACCGATAGCAGCCTGCCGGGCCGTGTGCTGTTCGCGCAGATGCAGGGGCCGGATGGCAAGCCGTACGCCGTGAGCGAAACGCCGCCGCGCATACCGACCACCGCCTGGCAGCGCGGCGACCTGTACCGCGAGCAGCGCGACTTGCAGTTGCCGGCCAACCTGCCGGCCGGAACGTACCGGGTGGCGATCGGCTGGTTCGACGAGCGCAACCAGTCGCGCGTGCCGCACAGCGGTGGCGACAACCAGTTTGTGCTGCGCGAGATCACGGTCACAGCGCGGCCGCGCCAGATGACGCCGCCGGCGATGCAGGCGCGCAACGACCTGCGCTTCGGCGATGTCGCGCGCATCGCAGGCCACGACCTCGCGCTCGATCCGCAGCGCAAGACCGCCACGGCGCGCCTGTACTGGCTGGCGACGAGCGAGACGCCCGCGGCGTACAAGGTATTCGTGCATATTGTGCCCGCCGGCGCGACGACGCCGCTCGCGCAGCACGACAGCCCGCCCGCCGGCGGCGCGCTGCCGACGACGGCGTGGCTGCCGGGCGAATACATCACCGACGAGCACGTAGTCGCCTTGCCGGACAACATGCCGCCCGGTCCGTATCGGATCCTGGTCGGCTTGTACGATCCACAGAGCGGCGCGCGCGTGCCGGCGTTCGCGCCGGACGGCCAGCGCTTCCCGAACGACGCCGTGATCCTGACCAGCTTTGAGTGGCGGTAGCGCCGTGACCCGCAAGCTCGACTTCGGCTTGCTCGCCGCGCTGATCCTGCCTGCCGTCAGCGTGCTGCCGCTGCTGCCGTGGAACGGCATCCCGAACACCGCTGACGGCGTGATCCACTTGTTGCGGCAGGTGGGCTTCGACCACGCGATACGCGCCGGGGTACTCGTGCCGCGCTGGGGCGCCGATCTCTACCTCGGGTTTGGTTACCCGTTGTACAACTTCGCGCCGCCACTGCTCGCTTATGTGATCGAGACATTCGTGCTGGCGGGCATTGCGATGGATGCGGCACTGGCGCTGACGGTGATCCTGACTTTGGAACTGTACAGCGCCGGTATGTTTCTCTTCATGCGGCCCCGGGTCGGCGCAGCCGGCGCACTGGCGGCGGCCGCGCTCTATGTCTACGCGCCGTTCCGTATGCGCGAGGCGCTCGTCACCGGCGGTAACTACCCGCAGTTCCTCGCGATGGCGCTCTTCCCATTCGTCCTGTGGGCATTCGACGGCCTGCTGCGCACGCAGGCGCGGCGCTATGCGGTCGCGGCGGTCGCATCGCTGGCCGCGCTCTGGCTGAGCCACCTGTTCCATGCCGCCATCTTCACGCCGATCGCCGCGCTCTATGTGCTCGTGCAGTTGCTCGTCACGCGCGCCGGGCGGACGGCATGGCTGGCGGCGCTCGGCACAGGCGCCCTGGCGCTGGCCGTGAGCGCGTTCTTCTGGATGCCCGCCCTGGTCGAAGCGCCATTGACCGGTGCGAGCGCCGCCGAGTTCGCCGCGGCCAGCGATTTTCACCAACGGTTCCTCACCGCGCCGCGCCTGCTCGCGCTGCCGGCGCCGCTTGATTTTGGCGAGGCCAATGCCGACGTGCCGCTGGCGATCGGCTGGCCCCAGGTCATCGCCGGTGCCGCCGGTGCGCTGGTCGTCATCGGCCGGCGGCGCGATCGGGCGCACGCACTGTTTTTGATAGCGCTCGCCGCCGTCGCGATCTTCCTGCAACTGGGCGCGTCGTCGTTCATCTGGGATGCCGTCCCGATCTTGCCGCTGGCCGAATACCCGTGGCGGTTCATGGGATTGGCCACACTCGCGCTGGCGGCGCTCGGCGGCTATGCGGTCTCGCTCGTGCCGCCGCGCGCGCAGGCATGGACCGCGCTGGCCATCGCCGGCCTGGCGATCGCGAGTGTGATGCCGTACACCACGGCGCCGCGCGGCACCCTGCACCTGGGCGCGCCGACCGCCGAGAACGTTATGCAGTACGAAAGCAGTACCGGCGCGCGCGGGTTGACGACGCTCGACGAGTACCTGCCAAAGAGCGTGCAGGCGCTGCCAGCCGACCTGCCCGCACCGCTTGGCCGCACGAAACTCGACCTGCCGGCCGCGCTGATCACGGCCGATCGCTGGTCGCCGCGCGGCGAAGACGTCACGGTGGAACTGCCGTCACCGGTGCGTGTCCGCTTCCGCACGTTCTACTTCCCGGATTGGCAGGCGGCGATTGACGGACGCGAGGTGCCCGTGACCGTCGCAGCGGACGGCACGTTCGCCATTGACGCGCCCGCCGGAAGGCACACGCTCACGACCCGCTTCGCCGATTCGCCGGTACGCACGGCCGCCACGCTGATCAGCCTGGCCGGCGTGTTCATGCTGGCGCTGGCCGCGTGGCGTTGGCCGTTCGGAGCAAGTCGCGCGAACGTCGACGACGCCGGGGATGCGGGCAACGCACGCAGGTTCGCGCTGTGGGCCGCGCTGATCGTGCTTGCGCTTGGCGCGAAGGCTGCTATCGACGCGAACGGCGGCCTGCGCGCCACACCGCGCAGCGTCGTGGCCGCCTCGTTCGGCGGGCAGTTGGAGTTGATGGGCAGCGCACAGGATGAGGGCGTGGTGGCGCGCGGCGCGGAATTGCAGGCGCGCTTCTACTGGCGGCCCGCGCAGCCGCTCGCCGTGGACTACAAGGTGATTGCACAACTCATCGCGCCGGACGGGCGCGCCGTGGCCGGCAGCGACAAGCAGCACCCCGGCGATCCGGTCACGCAGGGGGAGACGCCGACATCGCAGATTGCGGATGGCAAGGTTCTGCGCGACGAGCACGTCATCCGCGTGCCCGAGACAGTGGCGCCCGGCCGCTACGAACTGCGCGTGGGGCTGTACGATCCAATAACGGGCAAGCGCCTGCGCTTGCCGGACGGCGAGACGCTGTTTACAACGGGGACGGTCGAGGTGCGGTAAGAGAACCATTCACCACACAGACACAGAGGCACAAAGAAAGCAAGCAGCTTTTCTCTGTGCCTCTGTGTCTGTGTGGTGGTTTCTTTTCCGGCGCAGCAAGCGGTTACTGCTTGCGCAATTCGGCCAGCATCGTCTGCACGGCGCGGTCGTACAGCTCGCGGTCCAGGTGCCGCATGGTGTTGAACGTTGCGGTGTTGGTGCCGCCGGACACGAAGAACGCCAGCGCGCCGAGATAGGCGTGCCCCTTCGTATAGCTGCCCTTCAGCAGGCCCGACGGATCGAACAGCAGGAACGGGTGCTCGTCGCTGGAGAGCACGAAATCGCCCGGCAGGTCGAAGTTCGCCGCGCGCATCACCACGTCCACCAGTTCTTCATCGTCGCCCCGGTAGCGCGCGCTGTCGTGCGTCAGGTACGCTTGCGGGTCAAACTCGACGCCGTCAAACAGCCGGGACGAGATCGTCACGCCCCAGCGCCGCACGCGCTTGATGACGCCGTCCGCGCCGATCGCCACTTCGGGCAGCGGCGCGCCGCTGCCGCGCGGCAACTGGATCACGCAGTGCCGGTCGCGCAGTTCGCCGGTCGCGCTCGCGTCCCAGTAATGCGTGTGCCAGTCCTCGGTCGGGAAGCGGCCGGGCAGGTTGTTGATCACGCGCGCCGCCGGGTCGGCGGTGCTGGCGCGCAGGTGATGCACGGTACGGGGCATGAGCTTCTTCTGCCGCGACACGCTTATGCGTTCCGCGGCCTGTCTGATCAGTTCTGCGACGCGGCCACCATCGCCAATACGTCCGGCGGAATCGGCGTCGGCTTCGGGTCGGGGATGCTCGCCTGGATGCCGATGGCGCGCAGTTTGCGGCGCAGCGCGTTAGCGTAGAACTTCGGCGTCCAGTCAATGTCCTGCCCGGACTTGAGGCGCATCGGCATAAACTCGGGCGCCGGGCGGCCAAAATCGTACAACCCCTGCAGGAGCCCGTTGATAAAGTCCACAATCCGGTAGGCGTACTTGTTGTCGGACTGCACCATGTCGTACAGGAACTTCACGCCGAACAGCACGTGCCGCGATTCGTCGCGCGCCACGCTCGTGAAGCCAAGCTGGAAGCCGGGGAAGATGCCGATCTGCTTGTACAACTGGAGCATGCTCGTCTGCCCGGCCATCGCCATCGCGCCTTCGATGATGATGTGGTACAGCACGACGCCGTCGACCAGCAACCCGATGTCTTCCGGGTGTTTGCGCAGGCCGGTCGAGATGTCGGGCAGGAGCCTGAAGAACACGTCGTTGTAGTACGAGCCGAGCATCTCCGATGCCCTCGCCATCTGGTCGCCGATCACCTGGCGCTGCTCGCCAAGCACGTCGGTGTACCAGCGGTCGAAGAACGCCACGTGGCGCGCTTCGTCCACCACCTGCGTGGTCAGAAAGATGCGCTGGTCGAGGCGCGGCATCGCCGCGATATATGGCGCCAGCGTGTCGGCCACGGCGATCTCGCCTGCGAAGAAGCCGGTGTAGCCGCCCATGCGGCTCTGGCGCACCAGGTCGCGTGTCTCGGCCAGCCACTCCTGGCGGTCGGTCGTAAAGTCGAGGTCCTGCACCGCCCACTGCTGGCGCTCCCATTTGTAGTAGAGATCCATGTAGGACGGCAGGCGCTCAAGGCCTTCATCGATCGTTTCGATGACGGCCTCGATCGTGTCGCTGGCCGGGTCGTACGTGCTCTCGTATTTGCGCATGGCTGATTCCCTCTTGGTTGTGCTTCTGCTGATATTAACTGACGGTACACACAGCGTCAAGAAAGCGTCAGGCCAGCAATTTGATTATCGTCTTCCAGTTGCGCGTGGTGGCCGGCACGCCGAACTGCTTCTCGATGAAGGCGTTGGGAAAGCCGTAGTGGTCCTTGTACGCGTGGCCGATGCTGAGCGCGTCCGCGATGCGTACCGCAATCAATTCGACATCCTTATGCGGCAACTGGAGCGGGAGTGGATGCCGCGTAGAAACGCCACGCAACGGGACATGCTACAACTCCGCCGCCAGCGGTACCTCGCGCGGGCCGCCGCGGCCATGCTCACGCGCAAAGCCAGGCACGTCCACCCGCGCGAGCGCCAGCAGGGCCAGCGCCAGGCCGAGCGCTTCCAGCGCGAAGATCGCGCCGTACGCGGGGGCCGGCGCACCCACCAGCGCCTTGAGCACGTCGCGCAGCAGGCCGCCGAGCCCAATGCCGACGCCGCGCGAAAGCAGGATCGCGATCGTCCAGAGGCCCAGGTATGCGCCCGCCTGCGCGTCGCTCGTCATCGCGGTCATGAGATTGAGGCCGCCAAAGGTGTATACGCCGAAGCCGCCGCCGAAGATGACCAGCGACAACTGGAACAATCGCGCCTCTGCGCCGAGCGCCGCCACCGCCATCAGCGCCATGCCGGCCGCCATGACCGCAATGCCGCCCTGCGCGATGCGCGTCTGCTGCTCGGGATAACGCCGCCGGCCCAGCCACGCGGTCGCCAGCAGTGTGACCACGGTGGCGCCCTGCCAGTACGCGGAGTAGCGCGTCGTTTCGCCCAGCCCCGCGCGAAACACCTCCGCGCCGAACGGCTCCAGGATCGCGTCCTGCGCCCAGGCCGAGAGTGTCGCCAGCGACAGAAAGGCGAAGAAGCCGCGCGCGCGCCGGTCCTGCCAGATGGCGCGGACGACCGGCATGAATGGCAAATCGGCGGCGGGCGCCGTCTCCGCCTCTCCACGCCGTTCAACGCCTGCCACCGAGAAGATCCAGAAGAAACCGCTGACCGCCATCGTCACGAGCACCAACTGCCAGAACGCTTCCAGCGAGTAGGCGCGCAACGCGATCGAAAACGCAATCGCGACGATCGGAAAGCAGATGATCAGCGCCGTCTCCATCAGGCTGACCGCCAGCCCCTGGCGGGCGGGCGGCACGGCATCGCGCACCAGCGCCAGCAGCGGGCTGCCGGAGAACAGCGTGCCGACACCATACATGAGGAATCCGGCGAAGGCGGCCAGCCAGCCGAGCGGGTCGCCGCGGTCGGTGGCGAAGCGCGCCAGCGTCCACGGCAGCAGCGGAAACGAAAGCCAGACCAGCAAGCGGCCCAGCCAGATATACGCCGTGCGGCGATAGCCGAGCAGCGGCCGCGTGTCGGAGCGGAAGCCGGCGTACAGACTCAGCGGCGCCAGCAGATAGCGAAACGCGATCAGCAGGCCAACCGGCCAGGCCGGCACGCCGAGTTCGACGATCATCACACGGTTCCAGATGCTGGCAACCAGAATGTCGGCCATTGCCGACCCGATTTGAAAGGTCATCAGCCGCGCCATGCGCGCGCGCGGCAGACGAGGCGGCGGGGCGAGCAATCCTATCACAAATCATATCTCCAGATAAACGATGAGCGCCGCGCATCTTCCACGCGCGGCGCTCATCAGTTTACCACGGCCTGCGACAAAGGCTAGCGCGGCAGTTAATGCGATCCGCCGCCGCGCGCCAGCCCGGCAGGCGCCTGTTCTTCGCGGCCAGGTTTCAGTAGCGACAGCGCCGCGACGAATAGCAGCGCCAGCGTCGCCGACCATACCCAGAACGGCATGCTCATACCGCCCAGTTGGTACAGCGCGCCGCCGATGACCGGCGCCAGCGCGTTCGCCGCGCTGAGCAGCGAGGCGCTGACGCCGAGCGTGCCGCCAATTTCGCCCGGCTCGATCCGCTTGGTGATCAGACTGTTGATCGCCGGTTGCAGGATGCCGCCGCCGATCGCGGCGGGCACCATGGACAGCAGCAGCCAGCCGATCCCAAGCCAGCCGTTGCTGCCGTCGGCCGGCAGTTCGACCGGCACCGCATGGGGCGCCTGGCCCGGCAGGCTGCGCGTGCTGTCCAGTTCGTGCAGCACCTCGGCGCGCGAGTACCACGGCGGCGGCTGGGCTGGCGTCAGCGCCGTCAGCGCCAGCCCGAACGCGAGCAGCAGCAGCCCGGCGAAGATCAGCCGCCGGTCGCCATAGCGCCGGCTCCACCGGCCGACCAGGCCGCCCTGCACCGCGACGATGATCACGCCGGCAAAGACAAATACGGCCGCATTGCCCGACGCGTTCAGCCCGAGCCGGTTCAAGTTAAACAGCGCCAGCCACTGCTCGAACCCGCCAAAGGCGATCTGCTGAGCGAAGATCAGCATCAGCAGCAGCCCGACCGCCGGGTGCGTCAGCGCCGTGACGAGCGCGCCGAAACTGAACGGGGCGCGCGCCGCGCCGTTGGTGCGCTTCTCCGGGCCGTGCGTCTCCGTGAACCAGAACGTGGTCAGCAGGATCGAGGCCAGCGAGCAGAGCGCGGCGGCAAACGCGGGCACCCGGTAGTCGTTGCCGGTCGCGGCCAGCGAGACAAAGGCGATGGTCGGTCCGATGATGAAGCCGAGCCCGAACGCCGCGCCCAGCAGGCCGAGCCCCTGGGTGCGCGTCTGCTCTGTCGTGCTGTCCGTGATGGCCGCCTGCGCCGTCGAAATGTTGGCGCCCGACAGGCCATCGACGATACGCGCCAGGAACAGCAGCCACAGCGCATTGGACAAGCCGAGAATCAGGAAACCGATGAACGTGCCGATCTGGCTGATGATCAGAACCGGCTTGCGCCCGAAGCGGTCGGAGAGGCGGCCGAGCAGCGGCGCGCCGATAAACTGCATCACCGGGTACGCGGCGCCCAGCAAGCCGATGGTAAATGCGTCGGCCCCGAACGCGGTCGCGTACAGCGGCATCAGCGGGATGATGATCGTCAGGCCGAGCAGATCGATCAGCACGATCACGAAGATCGGCAGGATCTTATTGAGGTCGAGCTTGTCGCCGGCGGCCGGCGTACTGGCAGTCTGCGCCGTCACGAAACTAGATCCCCTTGCTCGATGTAACAATGACCAGGCCAACGATCACCAGCACCAGCGATGCCACGATCGCCAACAGGTTGTTGCGCTGGCGAATGGCATCGGGCGCGGTCTTCCAGCGCATCGGCAGGTGCGCGACAACCACGGCGATGATCATAGTGATCGCGTGCTCAATACGGACCGGAGTGAAACCAAGCCCGATCAGCACGATCAGGCCGAGCAGCGCCTGGGCATCCATCAGGCCGCTGAAGCCTGACGTAAGCCCGCGATCCATGCCGTCGAACGGGCGCTTGGCCAGCCAGCCGTAGCCGAGCTTCAGAATGGCGACGGCGGCGATCACAAGGATCGCAAACCGCACGAGTGAATGCAGCATCAGAATAATGCCCATGGTAAGTTCTCCTTGCAGCAAAATGGGTTGGCGCGCACGAGGGCGCGCAGGATAGCTAACGCACCGCGCGGCGCGGCGGCGCGGGCGTTGCTTCGTCGTCAATGCAACGCAGGATGTCCTCGCGCACCGCGCGCTTCTTGAGTTGCTCCAGCAGGCCGTCGAGCCACGCGCTTTCGGCGCGCAGGTGCAGGACGTGATGCTGGAGCGTGAAATACGCCGGCGTACCCGGCGTGTGGCGCTCCAGCGCCGCCTGCATGGCGGTCATGCGCTGCGCGATGCCGGCGCGCTTCTGGTCGAGGCAGGCGCGCGCCTCGGCGGCCGGCAGTTCGCTCAGGAAGAGCAGGCCGATGTCATCGACGAAGTACGCGGCCGGCGCGTCCTGCAGGTTGCGGCGCAGCAGGTCGGCGAAGTGCCCTGCGCCCTGCGCCGTCAGGCGGTAGGTGCGGCGCTCCGGCCGGTGGCCCTCGCGGGAGACGCTTTGCGCCACGTCGCCCGTCACTTCGAGCTTGGCCAGCAGATGATAGAGCGTCGGCTTTTTGAGATCGGTCAGGTAGCTCAGCCGCTTGTCGATCAAGTCGCCGAGGTGGTAACCGTGCATCTCCTGCAACTTGAGCAGGCCGAGCACCAACAGCGTGTTGTCCATTTCAATCCTTGTTGAATAGTTCGTATTGACTATTCAACAGAGAATATAAACGCGCGCGCGCAGGCTGTCAAATTCGACTGGGCAAGCAGGTGTATCGACTGACTGTCGGAATTCACAAGCCCGTCATGCCGGCGTGTGGTTAGCCGGCATCCACTCTAACGGCAAGCTCGCATTTCTGACGTCACTCCATTCGAGTGGATTCCGGCCAAAAGCGCGCCGGAATGACGCTCTGTTGGGTCGCGGTCAGCTTCTTGCCCTCCGACCGGTTCCGGCATACCCATAGCAAGCGACAGCCCCGGCGAGCCGATCTCGACCGGGGCTGTCGCGTACGCGTACGTCAACGAGCACGGCGCGTTCAATCCGCTATTGGCCCCCCGCCAACCGCTCGGCGCGCTCCTTGATGCCCAGCAGCATCTTGCGTTCCATGATGAAGCTACCCGGCTCCAGCAGTGCGCCGTAAAACACCCGGTTCGCCGCGCTCGGATTGTAGTCCAGCATAAAGCGCTCGACCAGACGGGTCGCACCGTCGCCACGCTCACTGAGCGCGAACGTCCAGACCACGGCCATATAATCGCCCGGCTTCAGGTCCATCACCTTCCGTGTGTCCGCATCACCGGGCATCCGCGTGTCGCCGTGCAGAACGAGCGTGCGCTGGGGGTCGAGGATGGCGACGCGCGGGCCGAAGCCATTGGGCGCCAGCGGCAACACGTCGCCAACCGTGATGCCCTGGTGTTCCGGCATGACGCGATCGGCGCTGTGAAAGTTCAGGCCGAACGCATTTTCCAGCCAATCGTATGAATACATGCCGCCGCGCCCCTGCCCCATCTGCACCAGCCACGGCCAGACTTCGCACGGGCGGGCGCCGATCGTGATGGCGTGCGTCGCCCGCAGCTTCGGCGCGGGCACGAGCTCGTCGCCCGGCAGAGCCTGCGATACTTCGGCGTCTGTCGCGCCCCAGCGGGTGTGCTATGGGCGAATCAAATAACGGTACACCGGTACCAGCGCCGTGCCGACGGCGATCCCCGCGATCAATTGGTTCAGACGATGATTGCGCTTCATACGTTGCGCTCCGGCCTCAGTCGAATAGGGCGGTGACAACTGCCGCCGCGCGCCTCAATACTCCGGGCAATCGTAACTCTGCTTGATCCACTGCCAGAGCAGTCCCTGGCTGAACTTGCCGCGCGAATCGTAGGCGCGGCTGTAACGCTCCAGGATCAGGTCTTTGCGGTTGAGGTCCTGCAGCGTGTAAATGAGCACCAGATAGGCGTAGTACTCGTCCTGCACGGTGCAGCCGCACTTCGCGCCGTTCTCCAGCCGGCGCATGGCGTGCGTCATCTCGTGCGCCATCGTCGCCGCGACAGCCTCCACGCTGTTATCGCGGAAGAACGTCGAGCGAATCGAAATCGTCCCGGGCTGCGTGTTGCACGACTTGGAGCTGGTCGCGTAATAGCCGTTGGCCGTGCCGGAGAAGTTCTCCAGCCGGATCGGGATGCGGAACTTGAGCGCGGTCTGCGCCACCTCGCGCACGACCGCCTGCCGCGAGCCGGCGACCTTGTACCAGGCCGGCAGCAGGCTGGGTTCGACGACCTCCTCCGGCCGGGCGGGCCCGCGCGGCGTGGCCGTCGGCTGCGCTTTGGGCGCCAGCACCTCGAACTCCGCGCCGCGCTGCAGTGTGCCGCCCAGATACAAATTGAACGTGTAGCGGCCCGGCGAGAGCGAGCCGTCGCTGCTGTTCAGATAGGCGTAGTCGACGCCGTTCTCGGCCTCCTCCCATTTCAGGTCGCTGCGCCCGATCGATTTGCCGTCGCGCAGCCACTCGCGCGACCAGGTCACGCCCGGCGTGAAGTTGAAGTACACGAACGTCGCATACACGCGCTTGGTGCCCGGTTCAAACACAGTGGCCGCACCCAGCAGATCGTTGTCGTCGGTGATGTCGCGGCCGAAGTTGATCGGTCCGAACGACGGCTGTTTGGCCTTGGGCGGCGCGGACGGGGGCGCCACCTCGAAACTCGCGGCCTGCACCGCCTGGTCGCCAATAAAGAGCGTCAAGACAAAGCGGCCGGCCAACCCATCTTCATCCTCCAGCGAATAGGCCAGCCAGCCATCGGCGTCCTCGTCCCACGCTTCATCATACGACTCGAGATAGATCTGCCCATCGCGCGTCCAGCGCCTGCCCCAGGCCTGCCCCTGCGGCATATTCGCGAACGTGAAATACGCCCAGACTTTGGTAGTGTCGGCTTGGAAGCGCGTCGTGGGGTTGACCGGCGCGCCGTCGTCGGTCACGTCTTCGCACATCACGATGGTGCTGAATTGCGGCTTGCCCGCCGGCGTCGGCGCGCGGGTCGGCAGCGGAATCGGCGGAAACCAGAGCGTTGGCGTGGGCGATGCGGCCGCGGGGGGGGCGGTGGGCGGTCGCGTGGCCGTAGCGGCGCGCTCGATCGGGGCCGGGGTCTGCGTCGGCGCCGGCGCGGCGGTCGGGCTGGCCAGCGACACCGCCAGGCTGCCCGGCGTTGCGGCCGGCGTGGGCGTCGGCTGATCCAGCGAGATGGTGACCGGCCCGATACTGCACGTGACGGAAAACAGCGCGAGCACCAGCAGTAACATCAGCGCGGCCCGTTGCGACCTGCTCATGGGCTCCTCCTCGTGTGACACGCGGTTGGCCGCCCGTCGCGCACGGCCAACCGCTGTGCGCTCGAGCGGGTTGCGGAATAATCCGACATAGTGCCACACAGGGCTGCACGCGCACGTAGGGACAGGCCTTTGGCCTGTCCGACGGGCAGGCGACGTGTCGCACCCTTTGGGGTGTCAAAGACCTGCCCCTACACAGCGAACCGCATGGCGTGCCCGATGTTTCGGCAAAATGCTCTAGTAGCGGAAGACCGCCGCCAGCGGCGAGTCCTCTGCCATCGCATCCGTGGGCATGCTGTAGACGCGCCCACCAGTCAGCAGCGTCTTGATCGCGGCAAAGTCCAGCAGGTCGTCGTCACCGGGGCCTGGTACCGCATGCACGTCCAACCGGTCGGCGTCGGGGTCGTACTGGCCCCAGCGCTGCACGCCGGCGGCCACCAGCAGCGTCTCCACGCGCCCCTGGTACGCGGCTGGCACGACCGCCTCCAGGTGATTGGAGGCGCGCGCGGTGCCCGACCAGCGGTGATAGGCATCCACCGCGTCGTTGCGCGCCCGCGCGAAGCGCGGTTCCACGAGCGCCCACGCCGCCGCGTGCAGTTCGGCCGCTGTGCGGTCATCCGGGTTGCCCGTGATGCCTTCGGGCAACAGATGCGTGTACGTGTTCACATCGCGGTACATCGGCTGCAGATACTGCACGCCGGCCAGCACCAGCGGCACATTCTCGATATGCAGCATGCGGTGAATGCCGTGGTTCACCTGCTGGAAGTAGCGCGTGATGCGATCCTTGCTGTCGTCGTGCCCCTCGCCGTGACCGTGGAACATCGCGAATGGCCCGCCCGCGCCCGGCGAACTGATCGTATGAAACTGGTGGGACTTCTCGACCTCATCGGACTGCAGCGCCTCCGCCAGGCCCTGCGGCATGTGCTCCGGCGTCACCTCGTTGATGCCGAAATGCGAACCCACCAGCAGCCGCACGGCGTTCTGGCTCAAGGCCAGCACGTAGAAGCGGCCGTCGTCGCGCAGCAGCGGCAGCAGCGGCTTGACATGGAAACGGGGGGCGACCGCCACGCTCTCTTCCAGCGCCAGCGGCAGATGGAAGACGCGGAATAGATCGTCCGCCGCGAATACGGCCATGCCGTCGCCCGGCTGGCGCCAGAACGCGGGGTCTTCGGCGAGCCGATGCACCGGCTCCAGGATCGATTTTGCCGCCGGCGACCGCATACCGCCGGCGACCAACTGCTCCTCGGCGGCCCGCAGCAACTGCTTGAAGCGGACCCGGTCGCCGTGTGTCTCCACGGCCGAGCGGTGCGTGGGCAGGAAAATGGACACACACGGGCCAGCCCGCTTCAAGGCCAGGGTCTTCAGGTCATCCAGCGTGAAGGTATTCATACGCTCCTCCACTAGTTGCTAGCTGCTAGTCGCCAGTTGCTAGTCACTAGCTGCTAGTTGCTAGTTGCTAGTCGCTAGCTGCTAGCCGGCGCAGCCAGCCGCGCATCACTTCGGCCAGCGTGGGGCGACCGATCTCCTGCAACTCATAACCCACGCGCTGGCACGGTTTGCGAATCGTGATCAGACGCCGCAGGTCGATCGGCGTCGCGATCAGCACCAGATCGACCGACGCGGCGTCAATCGTCGCTTCGAGGTCGCGCACCTGATCCGCGCCATAACCCATGGCGGGCAGCACGGCGCCGGTCGCCGGATACTGCGCATAGGTGGCCGCAATCGAACCCACGGCCCATGGTCGCGGGTCCACAATCTCGGCCGCGCCGAAGCGGCGCGCCGCCACCACGCCCGCGCCGTACGCCATGCCGCCGTGCGTGAGTGTGGGCCCGTCCTCGACGACCAGCACGCGCCGCCCGGCGATGCCCGCCGGATCGTCCACGCTGACCGGCGACGCCGCAGCGATGACCGTTGCGGCCGGGTTCACGCGCCGGATGCTGTCGTAGACGGCGTTCACATCCTCCGGCCGCGCTGCGTCCACTTTGTTGACGACGACCACGTCGGCCATGCGCAGGTTGGTTTCGCCGGGGTGATAGGCGAGCTCGTGGCCGGCGCGCAGCGGGTCGGCGACGACGATCAGCAGATCGGGCGTATAGAACGGGAAGTCGTTGTTGCCGCCGTCCCACACCACGACGTCGGATTCGGCCTCGGCGGCGCGCAGGATGCGTTCATAGTCCACGCCCGCATAGACGACCGTGCCGCCGGCCAGGTGCGGCTCGTACTCCTCGCGCTCCTCGATCGTCACGTCGTGCCGGGCGAGATCGTCGTAGCATGCAAAACGCTGCACCGCCTGCCGGGTCAGATCGCCATATGGCATCGGATGGCGCACGACCACCGCGCGTTTGCCCGCTTCCTTGAGCAGCGCGACGACGCGCCGCGTGGTCTGCGATTTGCCGGCGCCGGTGCGCACCGCGCAGACGGCCACGACCGGCTTGAGCGAGCGCAGCATCGTCGCGCGCGGGCCGAGCAGACGAAAGTCCGCGCCGGCTGCCAGCGCCACGGATGCCTTGTGCATCACATCGACGTGCGCCACATCGCTGTACGCAAAGATGACCTGATCGACGCGCTGCTCGCGCACCAGGCGCGCCAGATCGGCTTCGGGATGGATCGGGATGCCCGCCACGTAACGCGGCCCGGCGAGAACGGGCGGGTAACGGCGGCCGTCGATGTTGGGGATCTGCGCCGCCGTGAACGCCACCACCTGGTAGGCCGGGTTGTCGCGGAAGCAGACGTTGAAGTTGTGGAAGTCGCGGCCGGCCGCGCCCATGATGACCACGCGAATCGGGTCGGGCATGGATAGGCTCCTTTCAACCGCGTCGTTGCGCGCCAGTCGCGCGGGCGAACTCGCCCCTGTTCATTATGAGCGTGCGGGACGCGCGGGTGAAGTAGCATATGTCCTGTGAATTGCGGGACATCTGCCCAATGGCTTGACAGTACGGGCAGTTGGGGCTAATGTGAAATGGGGCATTTGCGAGGCAGGCGACGCATCCCCTGGCGGCGGCTGGCACGTTCCGTGCGGGCAGCGCAGCCATTACTGCACCAGGAGTGGTACTATGCAAACGCTATGGGAGCAGCGCTACGCGCAGCGAACCCAACAGATGAAGAGTTCGGCCATCCGCGAGATCCTGAAGCTGACCGAGGAGCCCGACATCATTTCGTTCGCCGGCGGTCTGCCCGCCAGCAATTTCTTCCCGGTGCAGGCGATGCGCGAGGCCAGCCAACGCATCCTCAGCGATCAGAGTGCTGCGGCGCTGCAGTACGGCACGACGGAAGGCTACCGCCCGCTGCGCGAGATGATCGCGGAGGATACCGAGCGCTACGGGCCACGGCTCTCGCCTGACAATGTGCTCGTGACCTCCGGCTCGCAGCAGGCGCTCGATCTGCTCGGCAAGGTGTTCATCAATCCAGGCGACCACATCCTCGTCGAGTCGCCCACCTACCTAGGCGCGCTGCAGGTGTGGAGCGCCTACGGCGCGGAGTACGTAACGGTGCCAACCGATGCGGACGGCATGCAGACCCCCGCACTGGAGGCGGCCCTGCGCACCGGCCCGAAGTTCATCTACGTCCTGCCCAATTTCCAGAACCCGACCGGCGTGACCATGTCGCTGGAGCGCCGCGAGCGGTTGGTGGAACTGGCCGACCACTACGGCGTGCCGATCATCGAGGACGACCCGTACGGCCAACTGCGCTATGCGGGTGTGAATCTGCAAACAGTGGCGTCGCTGGACGCGGAAATGCACGACGGCGACGACAGCACGTACACCGGCAACGTGATCTACCTCAGCACGTTCTCGAAGACGCTCGCGCCCGGTCTGCGCGTGGCGTGGGTGGTCGCGCCGGCCGCGGTGATCCGCAAGCTGGTGCAGGCCAAGCAGGGCGCGGACCTGCACACGGCGACGTTCAACCAGATTCTGGCGTACGAGGTGTCGAAGGGCGGCTTCCTCGCCCGGCACGTGCGGATGCTGCGCGACGTGTATCGCGAGCGGCGCGACGCCATGCTGGCGGCGATGGAGGCGCACTTCCCGCCCGGCGTGCAGTGGACGCGGCCGGATGGCGGCCTGTTCCTCTGGGTAACGCTGCCGGCCGGCGCCAGCGCGGCCGAGCTGCTGCGCGCGGCGATTGCGCACAAGGTGGCGTTCATCCCCGGCGGCGCGTTCCACCCGTGCGGCGGCGGCGAGAACACGCTGCGGCTGAACTTCTCATTCTGCCCGCCCGATACCATCCGCGAGGGCATTGCGCGGCTGGGGCAGGTAATGCGCGAGCAGTTGCCTGCGTACCGCCCGCCGGTGGCGCCGGCAGTACCCATGCCGGGCTAACGCAGCGCGGCCCGGCGCCCATGGAGGTGGCCGATGATTGAGTTCGTGATTTACCAGGACGAGGCGGATCTGTATCGCTGGCGGCTCGTCACCGCGCAGGGCAAGACACTCGCCGTGGCGGCGGAAGGCTGCACGCGCGAAGCCGACCTGCGCTCGCAACTCGACCTGCTGCGGCACCAGGTACGGGTGGCGCGGGCGCGGCGCGAGAACCGCATGATCGAAGCGGAGATACCACAGATCTGAGCGCGTCCGCTCTACGCAAAAAGAACCGGCTGGCACGATGCCAGCCGGTCTCTGTTTGCTACGCCATCGTGTGAGAAATGTTGGGGCTGGGGGTATGCCATTGAACGCCCATTGGCGATTGGCCTTCCCTCAGGCCATCTTCGATGGGGATCAGAGCGTGAGCAGCGGGGAGTGCCGGCGCACGGCCGATCTTTTCAGTGCGCCGCTATACCCACTGATGCGTCCACTCGCTTTATCAATCCGCGCACGTTGCCCAAACAGCATGAGCCTTGCGGGTTTCGCAAATCACAGGCGCATTGGCCGGCGTTAATGCCCACGTTAATATCCTCTACGATGGCAGCGCGGGATTCAGGCGTGGCGATGCGAATTTCGCCTAGCGTGTGCCGGAAGCAGTAGCAGACGAAAACGTCATCGCTGTCCGGTTCTTTTTGATAGACTCGCTCGTGGAAGTGATCGACAGTGAAAACCTGCTTGCCATCGGGCGAGAAATAGACAACGGAGCACGTTTGTGTGCGGCAAAACAGATATTCCACGTCTCGCACTTCTCGCAAACTCACTGATAGGAGGGCTTTGACCGTTTGCCCCTGTACGGGCTTCCCGGTTTTACCACACTCCGGGCAAACGCCCATAGCGCGTGGCAGACGTTGGAAGTTCTGCGCCGGCAGCTCGCAAACGGCGTTCCCGGCTTCCGGTGGGCAACAGCAAGAATCAGTCATGGAAAGACTCCCTTCTCTGGATGATGACCTGCCCTGAATCGCGGTGGGTCTTGAGTAAATAGCAAATGCAATGGTCGCCTTGCACATCGTCAAGTGGCAGGATTGCGCCTTCACTTTGAAGCTGTTTGAGCGATTCGCGAAGGCTCAATAGGTCTGCAACACGGCGATCAATCGCGCTTAGCCGTTGAGCAATGGCATCCAGCACGCGCTCGCAGGGCGCGATGCCGTTATCGCGGGCGGCGAGGATTTCTGAAATATCAGCGAGCGAAAGACCTACGCCGCGCGCGCTGGCGACAAACCGCAAACGCTCAACATCGGCAGGCGTATATTGCCGATAGTTATTCGTCGACCGTTTTGGATTTGGCAACAATCCAATCGACTCGTAATACCGAATTGTTCTGGCCGGCACGCCGCTAAGTTGAGCCAATTCTCGAATGACCATTTCGATTGCCTCCTACTCTACACCTTCCAGTCGCTGGAATGTCAAGCCCCAATTCCATTCAACACAAATATCGCTTTGGCTGACAACCAGTTTAGCCCGGTGCGGGGAGCCGGACACCCCAAGCGGGGCCTGTGGTGGGGCGTTCAATTGAACGCCTGAACGCCCCAACTGGTTGGTCACCCCGTCGCGCGCACCAGCAGCAGCGGCTTCGTTGCGTGCCGCAGCACGCGATCGGCGATGCTGCCCAGCATCCAGCGCGTCACCCCGGACAGGCCGTGCGTGGACATCACGATCAGATCGGCGTGCTGGCTGTCGGCCGCGTTGAGGATGTGCTCGGCGATGTCGCCGGACTCGGCCTGCCAGTGCGCGTGCACGCCGTTGGCGGCCAATCGCTGCGTCACGTCGACCATGTACTGCTTCGAGTACGCGTACGTGTCCCGCATCACCCGCTCGACCGCCGGGTCGTTTGACGCGTCGAACGTGTAGCCCGACGTGTCCCAGACGTGATAGAGCAGCAACTCCGCATCGAACGCCAACGCCAGCGCGGTCGCGGGCGGCAGGGCGCGCTCGGCCAGCGGCGAACGGTCGAGCGGCACCAGCAGGCGGTGCAGCGCGGGCGGTCCGGCATCCGGAGACAACTGCGCGCGCACCAGCAGCACCGGCACCGGTGAGGCGTGCAGCAGCTTGTCCGCGATGCTGCCGTAAACCCAGCGCTGCACGCCGCCGCGCCCGTGAGTGGACATCGCGATCAGATCGGCGTTGCTCCGCGCGGCATGACCGAGGATCGCCTGCGCCGCCGGGCCGGCGGCCACCACGCAATCAACCGCGAGGCCGTCCTGTCGCAGCGACGTCGCCACGCGCTCCAGATCGTCGCGCGCGTGCAGTTCCATTTCGCCGACGGTGGTCGGCCCGACGACCGGCTGCGCCGTCTCCAGCGCGTGCAGGAGCGTCAGGCGGCCGCCCATGCGCGCCGCCAGCACGCGCGCCCAGCGCAGCGACTGCTCGGCCACCGGCGACAGGTCGAGCGGCACGATGATGTGGTCGAACATGGCTCCCCCTCTCGCGACAGGATGACAAGATGACTTGATGAAGAGATGACCGGATGACAAGGTGAAAGGGTGACGCGATGAGACAGTCACCTTGTCACTGTGTCACCAAGTCATCTTGTCATCCTGTCATCCCCTCATCCGTTCACGCCGTTCGTCGCCGCTGCACCCACTTCTCCAGTTCGACGGCCCAGAAGATGATGGAGCTCAGCGCCAGCGCGATCAGCAGATCGGGCCAGGCCAGCGGTTTGGTCGAGAAGAACTCCTGCATGAACGGCAGATAGACGACCGCCAATTGCAGTACAAACGTCAGGCCGATCGCGCTGATCAATGCCATGTTGGAGAACACCCCGGCGGTGAACAACGAGTCGCGCCCGGTGCGGATCGCCAGCACGTGCGCCATTTGCGCCAGTGTCAGCACAATGAAAACCATCGTCTGCCATTCGGCGCGCCCGGCCCGCCAGTAGGCCCAGCCCGCGCCGAGCGATAGCCCGGCCATCAGCAGGCCGACCCAGATGATATGCCAGCCCATACCGCGCCCGAAGAAGCTCTCGCTGCGCGCGTTGGGCGGGCGGCGCATCGCGTTGCGCTCGGCCGGCTCCACGCTCAGCGCCAGCGCGGGCGGGCCATCGGTCACCAGGTTGATCCAGAGAATCTGCAGCGGCAGCAGCGGCAGCGGCATGCCGATGAACGGCGCGGCCAGCATGACCCAGATCTCGCCCGAATTCGACGCCATCAGGTAGCGGATGAACTTGCGCACGTTGTCGTAGATCGTGCGCCCCTCTTCGACCGCCGCGACGATGGTGGCGAAGTTGTCGTCGAGCAGGACCATGTCGGCCGCTTCTTTCGACACGTCGGTGCCCGTGATGCCCATCGCCACGCCGATCTCGGCCCGCTTGAGCGCCGGCGCGTCGTTGACGCCGTCGCCGGTCATGGCGACGACGTGCCCGCGATTCTGCAGCGCCTGCACGATCGCCAGCTTGTGCTCCGGCGAGACACGCGCATAGACGGAGACCGTCTCGACGACCAGGTCCAGCGCTGCCGCGTCCATGCCGTCCAGGTCGCGCCCGGTCAGGATGCCGTCGTCATCCGGGCCGGCGATGTCGAGCGCGCGCGCGATCGCCTGCGCGGTGAGCGGGTGATCGCCGGTGATCATCACCGGGCGGATGCCAGCGGCGCGGCAGGTATGCACGGCGTCGCGCACCTCGGCGCGCGGCGGGTCGATCATGCCCATCAGCCCGGCAAAGACCAGATTGCGCTCCAGCTTCGCTTTGACCGGCGCGGGCGCGCCGGGGTCAAACGCGTCCAGCGGGCTGACGGCGACGCCGATCACGCGCACGCCGCGCGCGGCCAGCTCGTCGTTCGCATGCGCGATGCGCAGCCGGTGCGCCTCGTCGAGCGGCGCCGCCTCCGCGCCAACCCAGACCCGGTCGCAGACCGCCAGCAGGCTGTCCACCGCGCCTTTGGTCAGCGCCACGTGCGCGGGCGCGCCTTCGCGCAGCGGCCCCGGCAGCGCGGCGCGATCGCCGACGGTGTGTACCGTCGTCATGCGCTTGCGGTTCGAATCGAACGGGATCTCGGCCACGCGCGGCAACGACTGCTCGAGTTCAACCTTGCGCATGCCCATGCGGTATGCCGCCGTCAGGAGCGCGCCTTCGGTCGGATCGCCGATCACTTGCGGGTTCGCGCCGTCCGCTTGCAGTTGCGCGTCGTTGCACAGCGCGCCGCCCAGCAGGGTTAGCGTGGCCGCCAGCGGTCGCCCGGCGGAGTCGCCCGGCGCAGTGCCGGGGTCGAAGCGCGCGCCCGCCACGTCCAGCACGATGACGGTCATGCGGTTTTCGGTGAGCGTGCCGGTCTTGTCGGAGCAGATGACCGTGACCGAGCCGAGCGTCTCGACCGCCGGCAGCTTGCGGATGAGCGCGCGGCGCTTGAGCATGCGCTGCGCGCCGAGCGCCAGCGCGATCGTGACAACGGCCGGCAACCCTTCGGGCACCGCGGCCACGGCCATGCTGACCGCCGTGAGGAACATCAGCCGGGCATCCTCGCCGCGCAGGATGCCGAGCACGAAGACGACGGCGACGATCACCAGCGCGATGCCCGCCAGTGCCCGGCCCAACTGGTCGAGCCGGCGCTGGAGTGGCGTCTGCTCCGCCGAGACGTCCTGAAGCATCGCCGCAATGCCGCCCAGCACCGTATTCATGCCGGTCTCGACGACGATGCCCGCACCGCGCCCGTACGTCACAACCGTGCCCATGAACGCCATCGTGTGACGATCGCCGAGCGAGGCGTCAGCCGGCACCGCCATCTCGGCAAATTTATCCACCGGATGCGATTCGCCGGTCAGCGTCGCTTCCTGCGCGCGCAGATTGACGCTCTCCAGCACGCGGCAGTCGGCGGGCACCAGCATGCCGGTCTCGAGCAGGATGACGTCGCCGGAGACCAGTTCGCGGGCCGAGCGCTCGCGCAGTATGCCGTCGCGCCGCACCTTGACGACCGGCGCGGCCAGTTTCTTCAGCGCCGCCAGCGCCCGCTCGGCGCGGTACTCCTGCGCGAAGCCAAGCGCCGCATTGAGGACGACGATCGCCGCGATGACAATCGCATCTTTTTCGTCGCCGAGGAAAACCGATACCGCAGCCGCGACGATCAGGATGACGACCATAGTGGCCGTTAGTTGCTCCCAGAGGATGCGCCAGGGGCTTGTCAGGCCGCGTTCGATCAGCTCGTTCGGTCCGTTGCGGGCCAGGCGCGCGGCCGCCTCGGTCTCGCTCAGGCCGGCGGCGTCCGACTCCACCTGGCGCAGCACATCAGCCGGGGGCAGCGCATGCCACGGTGCAGAACTCATTCGGTTCGCCTCATGTCATTTGGGATTGACCACAGCCGTCCTGGCAACAAACGGCCAGGGTAGCCCGTCCGGGAAGGGAGGGCAGGCTGCAGCGTCACACAATGATAGCACAGCTCGGCCGTACAGCGCGAGAGTCAGTACACCGATTTCCCCAATCGCTGAACCGTCACGACTGCGGAGGGTATACCGACGAACTGTCAGAACTCTGCAGTCCGTCATGCCGGCGTGTAGTAAGCCGGCATCCATATCCGCATGTGGCAAGTGTCCAGGCCGTGGTTGCCCAGACTGGATTCCGGCTAACATCATGCCGGAATGACGGGTTGGTGGGCCGCGGATGGCTTCTTGCCCTCCGACAGTTTTCGGGTATACCCGACTGCGGACTGCAGTGATTACCCAACTCGTTGCGTACAATGCGCGTCGAGGCCTCACAGGTCTTCAAAACCTGTGCGGTCTGGCCGTTATGGGAAATCACCAGTCAGGACTCCGTCACCACGGCCTGCACGCGACGCCGGCGGCGCTTGACGTCGGCCATGTCCAGGTGCGGGCGGATCAGCAGGACCGGAACCGGCGACGAACGCACCACCTTGTCGGCCACGCTGCCCATCAGCCAGCGCGCCGACGCACTGCGGCCGTGCGTGGACATCGTGATCAGATCGGCGCCGATGGCCGCGGCATGCCGGAGGATCGCATCGCACACGGGGCCGTCGCGTGTGTCAGCGCGCGCGGCAAAGCCGTCGGCGCGCAGCGCGGCGGCGATGTGATCGACATAGGACTGGGCGTCCGCGCGCAGCAGGTCGAGATCGTCGGCGAAGCGCAGGAACAGGTCGGCATCGGTGACGCCGGTATCCGGCGCCGGAAAGACGACCACGCGCAACAGGCAGATTTCGGAGTTGTGGCTCCGAGCGATCTCCTGTGCATGAATCAGCACCGCTTCCGACAGGGCCGAGCCGTCGAGTGGAACCAGAATACGCTTGAACATACGTCACCTCGGCCGGTGCGGGAGCGCCGTGCAGGCGGCACGAGTGCGGCCTGTGGACGGAGCGTGTCCCGCGACCGTGCAACCGGCGGCGTGCCAGGGCGACGCGCCGCGCGGCACGCGAGGGGCTGTCAGGCGGCGCCGAGCAGCGCAAGCACCACGCCGCCTGCCACGACGCTGGCGATCTGCCCCGCCGTGTTGGCGCCCATCGCATGCATCAACAGAAAGTTCTCGTAGTCCTCTTCCTGTCCGACCTTCTGCACCACGCGCGCCGCCATTGGGAAGGCGCTGATGCCGGCCGCGCCGATTAGCGGGTTCAGGTTGCCGCGCCCCAGCCAGTTCAGCAGCTTGGCCAGCAGCAGCCCGGCGGCCGTATCAAACGTGAACGCGACGATGCCGAGCACCAGGATGCTCAACGTCTCGATGCGCAGGAAAGCCGCCGCCTGCATCGTCGCGCCGACCGTCAGCCCCAAGAAGAGCGTCACAATGTTGGCGATTTCCTTTTGCGACGCCGAAGTCAGCCGCTCGACGACGCCGGACTCGCGCAGCAGGTTGCCCAGCATCAACATGCCGATCAGCGGCGTCGCCATCGGCACCAGTGTGCCGACCGCGATCGTCACCACAAGCGGGAACATCACGCGCGTGCGGCGGCTGATCACGCGGCTGGTATACGGCATGCGCACGGCGCGCTCGCGCCGTGTCGTCAGCAGGCGCATGATCGGCGGCTGGATCAGCGGCACCAGCGACATGTAGCTGTACGCGGTGACGGCGATCGGGCCGAGCAGGTGCGGCGCGAGCAGGCTGCTGACGTAGATCGATGTCGGGCCGTCAATCGCGCCGATGATGCCAATGGAGGCCGCCTCGTTCATATTGAAGCCAAGCGCCAGCGCCAGCAGCAGCGTGCCGAAAATGCCGAACTGCCCGGCCGCGCCGAGCAGCGCCATCTTCGGGTGCTCCAGCAGCGGGCCGAAGTCGGTCATCGCGCCGATGCCGATGAAGATCAGCAGCGGGAACAGCTCGTTGGACAGGCCCGCGCGCGACAGCACCTGCAGCATGCCGCCTTCCTGCACCAGCGGCGAGAGCGGCAGGTTGGCCAGGATCGCGCCCGCGCCGATCGGCAGCAGCAGCATCGGCTCGTACTCGCGCCCGACGGCCAGATAGATCAGCAGGCAGCCGGCGGCGATCATCACGACCGAGCCGAGCGTGACATGCGTAATGCCTTGCAGGAGCAGCGACAGGACCGTGCCGTCCATGCTAGGCGTCCCGGAAGCGCACGAGCAGGTCGTTGTGCGCGACGGTCTGGCCCGCCTGTACGCAGATTTCCTCGACGATGCCGTCGCGCGGCGAGCGCAGCGGGTTCTGCATCTTCATCGTTTCCATCGTGACCAGCACCTGCCCGCGCGTGACCGTATCGCCCGCCTTGACGGCGACCGAGACGATCGCGCCGGGCAGCGGCGCTTTCAACGCGGACACACGCCCCGCCGGAGTGGCGACCGACCGGGCCGCCGGCGACGACGACGGCGGCGGTGCAACACGGGCGGCCGGAGCGAGCGGCGCGGATGCGGCGGCCGGCGCCGGGCCGTCCTCGGAAACGAACTGCACGTCGTACGACTCGCCATCGTCGAGCGAGACGGTGTATCGATCCGTCGCGACCTCGTCCACGGCGAGCGTGTACGGCTTGCCGCCAATTTCAATCGTGTAGCGCCGCATCATGTCCTCCGGCGCACGCCCGTGCTCTGCTGCTGGCGCGTACGCCCGATCTTGACCCAATGTCCCGTCGGCTCGTCATCCCGGTGCGCAGACGTCGTCCGCGCCGCGCGATAGCGCACCACCGCCGTCAGAATCGCCGCGCGCTTCGCCGGATCCATGCCCGGCGCAACGGGCGCCTCCGGCGCAGCGGCCACCGCCGGTTCCACGCGGTCCAGGCGCACCATCAGCGCCATCAGGCCCCACAGGAGCGCCAGCAGCAGAAACACCAGGCCCATGCCCAGCACGGTCAGTTGCAGGCCGGCCGCCATCGCACTGTTCATGAGACCCTCACACCGGCATCAACCCGTGCTTCTTCGGCGGGTTCTGCTGCACCTTGCTGCGCAGGACGCCCAGGGCGCGGATCAGCCGCCCGCGCGTCTCGTGCGGCGCGATCACCTCGTCGATCTGGCCCATCGCGGCCGCGCTGTACGGGTTGAAAAACTTCTCGCGGTACTCGTCCACGAACGCCCGTTCCAGCGCCGCCGGATCGTTGGCCTCGCTCAGTTCCTTGCGGCGCAGGATGCGCACCGCACCCTCCGCGCCCATCACCGCAATCTGCGCCGTCGGCCACGCATACGCAAGGTCGCTGCGCATCCGCCGCGACGACATGGCGATATACGCGCCGCCCATCGCCTTGCGCATGATGACCGAGATCTTCGGCACCGTCGCCTCGCAATAGGCGTAGATGATCTTGGCGCCGTGCCGGATCAGGCCGTCGTACTCCTGCGCCACGCCGGGCAGGAAGCCGGGGCAGTCCACCAGCGTCACGACCGGGATGTTAAATGCGTCGCACAGGCGCACGAAGCGGCCGATCTTGTCGCTGGCGTTGATGTCAAGCACGCCGGCCATCACCGACGGTTGGTTGGCGACGACGCCGGTCGGGTAGCCGTCGAGCCGCCCGAAGCCAACGACGACGTTCTGCGCGTACGCAGCCTGCACTTCGAGGAAGCTGTCGCGGTCGAACACCGCGTCGATGACGGCGTGCACATCGTACGATTCATTCTCGCCGAGCGCGGCGATCGCATCGAGCGCGTCGCTCGTCTGCGGCGCGGGCGCCGGCGTGGCGGCGCGCGGCGGATCCTCCGTGTTGTTCTGCGGCAGGTAGCCGAGGATGCGGCCCACCAGCGCCAGCGCGCTGCGCTCGTCGTCCGCCACGAAGTGCGCTACGCCGCTGGTCGTTGCGTGTATCTCCGCGCCGCCCAGCGTCTCGTGCGTCACCTCCTCGCCCGTCACCGTCTTGACGACCTCCGGGCCGGTGACGAACATGTACGCGTTCTGCTGCGTCATGATGACAAAGTCAGTCAGCGCGGGGGAGTAGACCGAGCCGCCGGCGCACGGCCCCAGCATGATCGAGAACTGCGGGATGACGCCGGAGGCTTGCACGTGACGGTTGAACATCGCGCCGTAGGCGGCCAGGCTGCGCACGCCTTCCTGGATGCGCGCGCCGCCGGAGTCGAGCAGGCCGACCAAGGGGATGCCGCTTTCCAACGCGAGATCCTGCACCAGGCCGATTTTGATCGCCTGCGCCGCCGAGAACGAGCCGCCCAGCACCGTGAAGTCCTGCGCGAACACGGCCACGCGGCGGCCGCCCACCGTGCCGAAGCCGGTCACGACGCCGTCGCCGGAGAACTTCTGGTCGGCCATGCCGAAATCAGTCACATTATGCGTAACGAGCGCCCCCATCTCCTGGAAAGAGCCGTCGTCCAGCAGGAGCGCCACCCGCTCGCGCGCGGTCAGCTTGCCACGCGCATGCTGGGCCGCGATGCGCGCCGGGCCGCCGCCCTGCTCGGCCTGCGCGCGCACGGCCTGAAGTTCGCTTAGATAATCACCCATCCACAGATCTCCCCAAACCGGAACAGCAGTTTGCATCAGTATGGCATGAACAGCCAGGCCTCTCATGTTGCAAGTGTACCGGAAAGCGCATGATAGATGACACTTCAGCCGGTCAGTCATATAATCATAATGGGTGAAAGACGTATCGCACGCACCTTCCCCCCATTCGCGTCCCCTGGAGGCCACATGCCAGCACTTACAGCCGAACAGTTGCGCCGCAGGTACGACCCCGACACGCTCCCAGCCGAGACCACGGAGGCGGTGACGCCGCTGGAGGACATCATCGGCCAGAAGCGCGCCGTCACGGCGCTGCGCTTCGGGCTGGGCATCCAGCAGATCGGCTACAACGTCTTCGTTGCCGGGCCGCCCGGTATGGGCAAGATGACGGCGGTGCAGTCGTTCCTAGAGCGGGTCGCGCGAGCCAACGGCGCGCCGGCCGACTGGGTGTACGTCAACAACTTCGGCGACGCCTACCAGCCGAGCGTGTACCGGCTGCCGGCCGGCATGGGGCGACAGCTTCAGCAGGACATGAAGGCGTTGATTGATCAGGTGCGCCGCGGCCTGCCCAAAGCGTTCGAGAGCGACGAATACAGCTCGAAGCACGACGCCTGCCTGCGCGAGTTCAACGAGCAGCGCGAACTGCTGATCAGCCAGCTCAGCCAGGAAGCGACCAAGGCCGGGCTTGCGCTGGAAATGACGCCGGTCGGCGTGATGGTGATCCCGATGCTGGGCGGGCGGCCGCTGAATGAAGCGGAGTTCCAGGCCCTGCCGCCGGCCGTGCGCGAGGACTTCACCCATCGGCGCGAAGCTATCCAAGAGAAGATGAAGGCGGTGATGAAGAAGGTACGCGACCAGGAGCGCGCCACACAGGAAAAGCTCCAGGCGCTTGACCGCCAGGTCACCTTGTACATCGTCAGCGGACTAATGGAAGATCTGAACGAGAAGTACGCCCAGATGCCCGAGGTGGCCGGATACCTGGTCGCCGTACAGAAAGACATCCTGGAGAACATCGGCACGTTCAAGGGCGAACAGGCGGCGAAAGGCGACGGCTCGCCCATGTCGACGCCGTGGCTGGAGGAGTTGCCGTTCCGCAAGTACTATGTGAACGCGCTGGTGGACAACAGCAAGCAGGAAGGCCTGCCGGTCATCGTCGAATCCAACCCGACGTACAACAACCTGTTCGGTCGTGTCGAGAAAGAGACACAGTTCGGCGCGCTGTACACCGACTTCACGATGATCAAGCCGGGATCCCTGCATCGCGCCAACGGCGGCTACCTGGTCGTGCGCGCGGAGGACCTGCTGCGCAACTTGTTCGTGTGGGACGGGCTGAAGCGCGCCCTGCGCAGTCGCACCATCGAAATCGAGGAGGTGAGCGAGCGGCTCGGCTACCTCTCCACCAAGACGTTGCAGCCGCAGCCGGTCCCACTGGATGTGAAGGTCGTGCTGATCGGCAACCCGATGACCTATCAACTGCTCTACGCCTACGACGACGAGTTCCCGGAGATCTTTCGCGTCAAAGCCGACTTTGACACGCGCATGGAAGCGAGCAACGGGAACACCCGCGACTTCATTGCCTTCATCGCGACGGTGTGCAGCAAGGAGAGCTTGAAGCACCTCGACCGCACCGGCGTCGCCCGCCTGCTGGAACATGCCGCGCGGCTGGCCGAGGACCAGACGAAGCTCTCCACGCACTTCGGGGCGCTGGCCGACGTGATCCGCGAGGCGCACTACTGGGCGCTGCAGGCCAACCGGCCGTACATCGGCGCCGACGAGATCCGCAAGGCGCTCGACGAGAAGGTGTACCGCGCGCGGCAGGCCCAGGACCACATCGACGAGGCGATCGCACGCGACATCCTGCTGATCGACGTGGCGGGTGCGACGACCGGGCAGGTCAACGGCCTGTCGGTGTTGAGCCTGGGCGACTACGCCTTCGGGCGGCCCAGCCGCATCACGGCCAGCGTGACGCCGGGCCGCGACGGCGTGCTCGACATCGAACGCGAGGTCGAGCTGGGCGGCCCGCTGCACAGCAAGGGCGTGCTGATCCTGAACGGGTACCTGATGGAGCGCTACGGCGCGGCGACGCCGCTGTCGCTCTCGGCGCGGCTGGTATTCGAGCAGAGCTACGACGGCGTCGAAGGCGACAGCGCGTCCAGCGCCGAACTGTATGCGCTGCTATCGGCGCTGGCCGGCCTGCCGATCAAGCAGGGCGTCGCCGTCACCGGGTCAGTCAACCAGCACGGCGTGGTGCAGGCGATCGGCGGCGTCAACGAGAAGATCGAAGGCTTCTACGAGGTCTGCCTCGCCAAGGGACTGAGCGGCGAGCAGGGCGTGCTGATCCCGCAGAGCAACGCGGCGCACCTGATGCTGCGCGACGACGTGGTTGAGGCGGTGCGCGCCGGGCGCTTCCACATCTGGACCGTGTCGACAATCGACGAGGGCATCGCGCACCTGACCGGAGTGCCCGCCGGGCAGCCCGACGAGAACGGGCAGTTCCCGCCGGAGACCGTCGACTACCGGATCATGCAGAAGCTGATCTTCTTCGGCGAGAGCCTCAAGGGCTTCCCGGACGAGGACGAAGACGAGAAGAAGGACCCGCCGGCGACGGCGGACGGCACTGCACGACCGGATGAAAAGAAGACAGGGTGACGGGGTGGGCGCGACAACGGACAAGGAACGGACAAACGTACAGAGGCCGCCCGCGCCCTTCTCACCGGGAGAATGACAGACGCCC
Organism: Chloroflexota bacterium; assembly: GCA_016235055.1. Classification (NCBI taxonomy): domain Bacteria; kingdom Bacillati; phylum Chloroflexota; species Chloroflexota bacterium. The sequence continues at coordinate 41,232 of JACRMK010000007.1, forward strand.
TGCACATCACAGTGATGTGCAGGGCGTCGTTGTTTGTCCGCCGTCCGCGATTACGGCGAGTCGCCAGTCGTCGCCGGACGCAAGATGTTGTCATCGCCGTCGCCGGGCAGCTTCAGCACGATCGTGTGTCCCGATCCGGTGTTGAGCGCCTGCAGCAGGCGCAGTTGCAGCAGCGCCGGGTTGTTTTCCAGTAGCTTCGCCGTGTTCGCCAGATTGCGCAGCGCCGCGCTCTCGCCCCGCGCGCGCTCCAACGCCGCCTGCCCTTCCTTGCGCGCGTTCACAACCTGCGCAAAGATATTCTTCAGCTCGCCGGGGAACATCACATCTTTGATGCCCACCGTCTCCAGCGCGAGGCCAATCGCCGCGGCCTGCGGCTGCGCCGCCGCGAGCAGCGCGTCGCCGATCGTCTTGCGCTGTGCCAGCAGGTCGTCCACATTCTGCGCGCCAACCAGATCGCGCAGAATCAGTTGCAGCATCAGATGCAGCGACTGTTCGTAGCTGGCCGTGGATTGGACCGCTTTGTATGGATCGGCGATGGCGTAGCTGGCCGCCAGGCTGAGCTTGACACTGATGTTGTCCGCGGTCAGCAGTTCCTGCCCGGCAATCGAAGCCCAGCGTGCGCGCATGTCCAGCCTGACGATATGGTCGAGGCGACGCCAGTACCAGTGCCGCCCCGGAAGCAGAACGCGCACAAATTTCCCATTGCGATAGAACAGCCCGCGCTCGTGCTCGAGCACCGGCACGGAAGCGATGCTGGGCACGACATAGATCGCAGCCAGCAATACCAGCGTGAGAACAAAGAACAGCAGCGTATACAGTTGTATTTCCGTCATGGCCTGTACTCAATCTACTGATCCCGTCTCAAAGGGACCGCAATTGACCGGCGGAGGTTTTCCACCTGCATGGCCGGCCGATTGCTGCGCAAGCGCCGGTCCCCTTGAGACGAGTATAGTCGGGGGATCGAACCCCGGTTTCCATGAGGGGGTCTCACTAGCGCAGAACCGAACGGGAGATTCCCGCCCGGCAACCGATGACCCCGCGCATATTCTACCATAGCGGCTCGCTGTCATGGCACCCAGGCCGGGTCGGTGTCGTCGTAGGCGTTGCGCGTCAGGCGCATGATGTCCGTGCCGTCGCTGCGCATCAGGTAGAGCTCGCGCGCGTCTAGTCGGGGCCCGAAGCCCGTATTCGCCACGAACGCCAGCCAGAACCCATCGGGTGACCAGGCCGGCTGCTCCGCGCCACTCGCCATCGTTGTCAGCGGCGTCTGGCGCGTGCCGTCCGGCAGCATGACGTATATCTGATTGGCGCCCGCGCGATTAGACACGAACGCAATGCCGGCGCCGGTGGGCGACCAGGCCGGCTGGCTTTCCTGCGATGGCTCACTGGTCAGCCGCCGGATGTTGCTGCCGTCGCGGTTGACGACATAAATATCGGCGTTCCGCTGCGCGCGGCCTATAAACGCAATGCGACTGCCGTCGGGCGACCACGACGGGTGCGCGATCTCCTCAAAGCCGCTGACAATCCGGCGCGGCGCGCCGCCGTTGAGCACCCAGGCGTACAACTCGCCGACGCCGGAACGCAAGTCCACGAACGCCAGCGCATCGCCCTGCACGGTCAGTGCCGGCTGGGCGCGATTGGCTGGCGACGACGTCAGGTTGTCAAACGCCCACGCCGGCCCGCTCATGCGCCCCAGCCAGATATCGGCCGCGCCGGCGGTATCGCGCGTGACGAACGCCAGCGTGCCGGCTGGCCCGTATGCCGGCTCGCGCTCGTCGCGGTCGCTCTCGATCAGCGTGCCGGTGCCCTCGCCGTTCGCCAGCATGGTATACAACTGGTAGCGCCCAGCGCGGTTGCTGGCATAGATCAGTTGCCCGCGCGGCGCGACAAAGACTGTCAGCGGCGCCGATGCGCGCACTTGCGCGCCGGCATCCACCGCATGCACCGAAAGTTGGTACGTGCCAGGCACGGTGGCGCGCCATTCGTGCGCGCCGGTCACCACCGCGCCGCGCGCGACAACCTCGTCGGTCGCCGTCACCGCATCATCGCCATCCCAAAGCTCGAAGCGCGTCGCGGCAAGGCCGGATACCTCGGCCTGCACGCGCAAGGTCTGGCCGGCCATCAGCAGCGCGCCATCCGGCGGCGATACGATCCGCACCGGGGATCGCGTCGCGCCGGCGCGCCCGGGATCAAGCAGCAGCGCTGCGCCCACGCCGTAGACGCCGAGCACCAGCGCCGCCAGCACCATAACGACCCCGATCTGCCACAGGCGGGGACTGCGGTCGAGCATATTCATCGCGGCCATTGTAGCATTGTCCGGCCGATTTAACCATGCACGGCGGGCCGGGTCAGCAATTCCCAATTTGGCTTTGTACGGGTACTTTCCAATGCCGCTTGCGATACGCTGGCTCTCAGGCGCTTGTCACGCAAGCTGGCCCGCCGAAAAAGTGGCGCTGCCCTCCCCGTTAGCTTTTCCCCTTCTCCCCCGCGCGCGCGGGGGAGAAGGGGCAGGGGATGAGGGGGCATATTGGCAGCCGACTCCAAAATGAGAATTGCTGAGTCGATGCGGCGGCGGAGCAACGCTGCGCCGATTATCAGGCTGGGCGCAAAGCCGATGCGCTCCAGCGCTCGATCAGCACGGTGCAGCGGCCCGACGGCAAACGGCTGACCGTGCTCAAGACGATGCTCTCGTCGTTCTGCGCGCGCAACTGCTACTACTGCCCGTGGCGACGCGGGCGCGATCTGCCGCGCACGCAGTTCGCGCCAGAGGAGCTGGCGGCGGCATTTGTGCAGATGCATACGCGGCGGCTGGTCGAAGGGCTGTTCCTCTCCTCGGGCGTGCACGGCCGCTCCGCGTGGACCATGGATCGCCTGATCGCGACCACCGAAATCCTGCGCCGCAAACACCATTTCTCAGGCTACGTTCACCTCAAGATCATGCCCGGCGCGGACGAGGCCAGCGTTGAAGCGGCGATGCAGTACGCCGACCGCATCTCGATCAACCTCGAAGCGCCGACGCCCGAACGGCTGGCGCGGCTGGCGCCCGAGAAGAACCTGTACGCGGACCTGGAGCCGACGCTCTACTGGGCCAACCAGATCAACGCGCGCCGCCGCGCGCGGGGGTTGAAAGCCGTCAGCACGACCACCCAGTTTGTCGTCGGCGCGACCGGCGAGACCGACCGCGAGATCGTCGGCACGGTCGGGCGGCTGGCGCGCGAGGCGCGCCTCAGCCGCGCGTATTATTCGGCGTTTCACCCGGTGGCCGACACGCCGCTGGACGGGCTGCCGGCTGAAGACCCGCGCCGCGAGCACCGGCTCTACCAGGCCGACTTCCTCATGCGCCAGTACGGCTTTGCAGCCGGCGAGCTTGAGTTCGATGAGGCCGGCAACCTGCCGCGCCACACCGACCCCAAGCTCATGCACGCACTGCGCCACCCGGAGCGCTTCCCGCTGGAGATCAACCGGGCGACGCGCGACGAACTCCTGCGCGTGCCGGGCATCGGCCCGCTCTCCGCCGACCGCATCCTGCAACTGCGCCGCGCCGGCGCACTGCGCGATATCCGCGCGCTCGAGCGCATCGGCATGGCCACGCGCCGCGCGGCGCCGTTCATCCTCCTCAACGGCCGCCGCCCCACCCAACAGTTGCCGCTGTTCTAGCGCATAAGAAGACCCAACACAAAGACACGGAGACACAAAGAAAACACCGATATTCCTTTGTGCCTCTGTGTCTGCGTGTTGATATCTTTCGGAATGGGCATTTCAAGGGACGCAACGCCAATCCTTTGCCAAATCGCCGCAATTCGATTATGATTGCCGCGATGAAGAACCCATCGCGCCTGCGCGTGCTGGTGACGGTGGCTGCCGGATTTGCCGGCTCGCATCTCACAGAGAAGCTGCTGGCTGACCGCGATGTCGAGGTCTGGGGCACCTATCATCACGCGAAGCCCGCACCTGATGCAGCGCCCGGCCTGCACTCCGTCGAGTGTGACGTGCGCGACGGCGCTGTCGTGCGCGCCCTGCTGGCCGACCTGCGCCCGAACTGGATCTTTCACATGGCCGGACAGTCCGATGTGGGCGGCTCATGGGCCATGGCCTGGCAGACGATCGAAGCCAACGTGCGCGGCCAGCTCAATATCTTTGAAGCGATGGTGCAGGCGTCGCTCGACGCGAAGGTTCTGGTCGTCGGCTCCAATAACGAGTATGGAATGGTCGGACCGGACGATCTGCCGATTGACGAGGATACGCCGCTCCGGCCGGATACACCCTACGGCGTCAGCAAGGTCGCCCAGGACCTGCTCGGATTGCAGTTCTACCTGAGTCACCGCCTGCACGCGGTACGGGTGCGCTCCTTCAACTACATTGGGCCGCGCCAGAGCTCGAAGTTCGTGACGGCGGCCTTCGCCCGCCAGATTGCCGAAATCGAAGCGGGCCTGCGCGATCCGGTCATCCATGTCGGCAACCTGTCGGCGGAGCGCGACTTCACGGATGTGCGCGATATGGTGCGCGCTTACCGGCTGGCGCTCGAGCGCGGGCTCGACGGCGAAGTGTACAATGTCGGATCGGGACGCTCCGTGCCGATCCAGCGCCTGCTGGATATCCTGCTCGGCCAGGCGCGTCGCGCGATCGCCGTGCGGCCCGACCCGGCGCGCATGCGCCCCTCCGATGTGCCGCGCTCGGTGGCCGACGTCTCGCGCTTCCGGCAGGCGACCGGCTGGGAACCGCGCATTCCGCTTGAACAGACGCTGCACGATATTCTGGAATACTGGAGAGCCTATGTCACGCCGGTGCGGGCAGCCGATAGCCGCCTGCCGGTGACACGCTAGCACGCATGAACAAGACTGCTTTGATCACGGGCATCACCGGCCAGGACGGATCGTACCTCGCCGACCTGTTGCTCCAGAAAAACTATCACGTCATCGGCATGGTGCGCCGCACCAGCACGATCAACTTCGATCGCATCAAGCACATCCAGAACCAGCTTGAACTGGTGCAGGGCGACCTGCTTGATCAATCGTCGCTGATGGAAATCCTGCGCGAATTCCAGCCGCAGGAGGTCTACAACCTGGCGGCGCAGTCGTTCGTGCCGACCTCCTGGAAGCAGCCGGTGCTGACCGGCGAGTTCACCGCGCTCGGCGTGACGCGCATTCTGGAAGCGGTCCGCGCCGTCAACCCCGGCCTCCGCTTCTACCAGGCGTCGTCGTCGGAAATGTTCGGCAAGGTGCAGGAGGTGCCACAGGTCGAGACGACGTCGTTCTACCCGCGCAGCCCGTATGGCGTGGCCAAGGTGTACGGTCACTGGATCACGGTCAACTACCGCGAATCGTACGGCCTGCACGCCTCATCGGGCATACTTTTTAACCATGAGAGTCCCCGTCGCGGGCTGGAGTTCGTCACGCACAAGATCACGCACGCCGTAGCGCGCATCAAGCTCGGCCTGCAGAAAGACCTGCACCTCGGCAACCTGGAAGCGCGGCGCGACTGGGGCTTCGCCGGCGACTACGTCGAGGCGATGTGGCTGATGCTCCAGCAGGCTGAGCCCGACGATTACGTCATCGCCACCGGCGAGACGCACTCCGTCCGCGAGTTCGCCGAGATCGCGTTCAACCATGTCGGCCACGACTACCGCGACCACGTGGTAGTGGATCAGAAGTTCTTCCGCCCGGCCGAAGTGGACCTGCTGGTCGGCAATCCCGCCAAGGCGCATGCGAAGCTCGGCTGGGAACCGCAGGTCAATTTCAAGGAACTGGTTCAGATGATGGTGGAGGCCGATCTGGACGCGCTGAAGAACGGCAGAGAGGTCTAGCGAATGGGCACGAAGATCCTGTTCGGCACCGACGGCTGGCGCGGCGTCATCGCCGACGACTATACCTTCGAGAACGTGCGCCGCTGCGCGCAGGGTTTCGCCTCGTACCTGCTGTCGCTCGGCAATGCGGGCGCGTGGGTGGTCGTCGGGCACGACAAGCGCTTCGCGTCGGAGCATTTCGCGGCGGCCTGCGCCGAGGTGCTGGCCGGTAACGGCCTGCATGTCTGGCTGACCGACGGTGCGACGCCGACGCCGGTGATCGCCTACGCCGTGCTGGACAAGCAGGCGGCCGGCGCGATCAATATCACCGCCTCGCACAACCCGCCCGCCGACAACGGCTTCAAGGTGCGCGACCATCGCGGCGGCGCGATCGACCCCGACGGCCTCAAGCGCATCGAGGCGCTCATCCCGGACGATACGAGCGCGGTGAAGCGCGTGGCGTATGCCGACGCGGAAGCGCAAGGCCTCGCGCGCAAATTCGACGCGTCGGTCGCGTACATCACGCACCTGAAAGACCTGATCGACCTGGAGCCGATCAAGCAGGCCGGCCTCAAGATCGTGGTGGACGCGATGTGGGGCAACGGCGCCGGCTGGTTTCCGCGCCTGATCGGCGGCGGGCGCACGCAGATCATCGAAATCCACAATACGCGCAACCCATCATTCCCGGAGATGAAGCGCCCGGAGCCGATCCAGCCGAACGTGGATGTCGGCCTGGCGACGACCAAGGCGAACAACGCCGATGTGTGCATCATCACCGACGGCGACGCCGACCGGCTGGGCGTCGGCGACGAGCACGGCGCGTTCATCAACCAGTTGCGCGTCTACGGCTTGCTGGCGCTCTACCTGCTGGAAGCGCGCGGCCAGCGCGGCGCGATCGTCAAAACGCTCAGCACAACCTCGATGCTCGACAAGCTCGGCGCGCTGTACGGCGTGCCGGTGCACACTACGGGCGTCGGCTTCAAATATGTCGCGCCGAAGATGCTGGAGACCGATGCGCTGATTGGCGGCGAGGAATCGGGCGGCTATGCGTTCCGCGGGCACTGCCCGGAGCGTGATGGCATCCTGGCCGGTCTGTATATCCTCGACATGATGGTGCGCCTGCGCAAGAAGCCGTCCGAACTGATTGAGTTACTCTTCGCCAAGGTCGGCGCGCACTACTATGACCGCGTGGATACGACCTTCCCGGCCGAGCAGCGCGAGGCGATCCAGGCACGCATCCTGGGCGCGAAGCCGGCCGAAATCGGCGGGCTGGCCGTGACCGGCCTCGACACGACCGACGGCTACAAGTTCTTTATGGACGGCGGCGACTGGCTGCTGGTGCGCTTCTCCGGCACGGAGCCGATCATGCGCTTCTACACGGAGACGACGCGCGCCGACAAGGTGCAGCCGATCCTGCAGGCCGGGCTGCGGCTGGCCGGGTTCTAGCATTAGCGGAGGACGCATGGCGAAAATAACAACTTGGGCCATTGAGCCGTTGGCCATCAGCGACTATCTGATGGTGGAAGATGGCCTCCTGCGCATTAGGGGGCGTCGCATCGGTATTGAGGATGTCATACGCTATTTCGATGAAGGCTTCTCACCCGAGGAGATTTCGCGCGCGCTATCGGGCCTGGATCTGGAAGTTGTGTACGCTCTGATTGCCTACTATTTGCACCACCGGGCGGCGCTTGATGACTACATCGCCAATCTGGAAAGCGAAGCCGCGCAGTCGCGTGCTCAATGGGCGCAAAGACGCACGCCACCTTCGTTGAAAGTCGAATCCATCTTGCGCGAGCGAGGCATTTACCGGAGTTGATTGGCGTGAAGATCGCGTATCTGTTTGATGAGAACATGAATCCGCGTTTCCGAACGACTGTATTCCGGTATTACCCTGAAATCGATGTGCAACAAATTGGCGAAGAGCGAGCACCTGCGCTTGGGACATCGGATTCCGAGATATTGCATTATCTCGAACGATCTCGTCGTGTGTTGGTGACCGACAATCGCAAAAGCATGCCGGCTCACATCGACGCGCATTTGCGAACGGGGCACCATCATTGGGGCATATTCGTAGTCAGTAAGCATGCGCCGTTCAAGTCGTTGGCTGACGCTTTAGACTCTATCTGAAATAGCGACGTAGCATCGTAAGCCTGTCGAAGCATGCGGTCAAAGCACTGGTACTAGCCACTTTTCCGCATGCTCCGACAAGCTCAGAATGGTGGATCCCTTATTTCGAATAGAGTCTTTTGTACGTGTACTGGGATTCCACGGACGCGGAGCAATGGCTTGATGTTATGGAGTGGATACCCGTGTAGCCATGCTGTTCGACTCGCACTGCCACTTGCAGGCCGACGCGTTCGAGGGCGAGGTCGCCGAGGTCATCGCGCGGGCGCAGGACGCGGGCGTCACCCGCATGGCGGTCATCGGCTGGGATCTGGCGAGCAGCGCGGCCGCCCTGCGGCTGGCCGAGCAGTATGACGGCGTGATCGCCACGGCGGGCATTGCGCCGCACGACGAGACGCGCTGGAACGACTCGACGCGCGACGCGCTGCGCGAATTGGCGCAACACCCGCGCTGTGCGGCGATTGGCGAGTGCGGGCTGGATTTCCATTATAATACGTGGCCGCGTGATGTGCAGCGTGCGGTGTTCGAGCAGCAACTGGCGCTGGCGGCGGAACTGGGCAAACCGGTGGTCGTGCATTGCCGCGATGCGCAGGCGGAGACGCTGGACGTTCTGCACCGTCACGCGGCGGCCGCGCCGCGCCGGCCGGCCGGCGTGATGCACTGCTACTCCGGCGATGCGGCCACTGCGCAGGAATGCGTCGCGCTCGGCTTTCTGGTGTCGATTGCCGGCCCGGTCACGTACCGCAATCCGCGCGAATTGCCGGGTGTGGCCCGCGCCGTGCCGCTCGACGCGCTGCTGGTCGAGACCGACGCGCCGTTTCTGGCACCGCAGTCGAAGCGCGGTAAGCGCAACGAGCCGGCGTACGTGCGCGAGGTCGCGCAGAAGGTCGCCGAGCTGCGCGGCGAGCCGCTGGAGACGATTGCGGCGGCGTTGAGCCGCAACGCGGCCCGGCTATTCGGCCTGGACGGCGCGTGACGAATGTGCCGGCGCGCGCCGGACGTATCTATCGTTGGAACTGAACGCAAGATGTGAAGTTGGCCCTGATGAATATCCTTGGAATCCTGGAACCGCTGCGCGACGATCTCGTGCTCGTCGAGCGCAAGATGCGCGGCGCGCTTGACGTCGAGCATCCAACGCTGGCCGAATTGCTCACCTACGTGATTGACCACGGCGGCAAGCGCGTGCGCCCCGCGCTGGTCATCACGGCCAGCCAGTTCTACCCCGTGCCCGACCAGGACAAAGTCATTCAGGCCGCGGCCGCCATCGAGTTGCTGCACACGGCGTCGCTGGTACACGACGACTTGGTGGACAACGCCATGCTGCGGCGCGGCAACCCGACCCTGAACACGCACTGGGGCGGCGGCACGACCGTGCTGATCGGCGACTACCTGCTGGCGCGCTCGGCGTGGCTGGCGTCGTATACGCGCAACCTGCGCCTGATCGAGAAGTTCTCCGATACGCTGGTGGTGATCGTGGATGGCGAACTGCGCGAGGTGTTCAAAGCCGCGCCGATCTTCAGCCGCGATGACTACAACCACCGCATCTATGCCAAGACCGCGTCGCTGTTTGCCGTTTCCGCCGAGGCCGGCGCCATGCTCAGCCAGGCGCCCGACGCGCATATCGAGGCGCTGCGCAACTACGGCTGCTATGTCGGCATGGCGTTCCAGATCGTCGATGACATCCTGGACTTCACCGGCAAGGAAGGCACGGTCGGCAAGACGCTCGGCAACGACCTGCGCCAGAACGTCGTCACGCTGCCGCTGATCTGCTGGCACGAGCGCAATCCGGGCGACGAGCGCATCGAGCGCATCATCCGGCGCGACGGCGATCGCGAGAGCCTCCTGCAGGCCGTAGTGCGCGACGTGGCCGGGTCGCCGGCCATCGAAGCCGCCTTCGACGAGGCGCGCGCCTATGTCGACAAGGCCAAGGTGGTGCTCGACGGCCTGCCCGAAAGCCCTTCCAAAGGGTTGATGCGCGATCTCGCCGATTTTGTGGTCGAGCGCAAATCCTAGCAAACCCCGGCCGGAAGTGGCGCAGTACAGCCCGCTTCCGGCTTTTTGTTTATGCCTGCCGTGACGCTCTCCGTCATTATCGTCAACTGGAATGTCCGCGAGTTGCTGCGCGCCTGCCTGCTTTCGGTGCAGCGCGCGGGACGCGCGCTGGCGCTGGAAATCATCGTCGTGGACAACGCCTCGGCGGATGGCAGCGCGGAGATGGTGCGGCGGGCGTTCCCGGCGGTGCGCCTGATCGCGTGCGATACCAACGCGGGTTTCAGCGCCGGACAGAACATCGGGCTGGCGGCGGCCACCGGCGCGTACCTGCTCTGCCTCAACCCGGATACGGAGATCGTGGGCGACGCCCTGCGCGTCATGCTGGACACTATGCAGGCGCACTCGGATGTCGGCGTGGCCGGCCCGCGCCTGTGTTACGGCGACGGCTCAGTGCAGTCCTCGCGGCGGCGTTTCCCGACGTTTGCCACCGCGTTGCTGGAAAGCACCGTCGTGCAGCAGTGGTTCCCCCGCAACCGCGTGCTCGACCGCTACTATGTGGCCGACCGGCCGGATGATGCCGAACAGGACGTGGACTGGCTGAACGGTGCGTGCCTGCTGGTGCGCCGCGCGGTATATGCGCAGGTCGGCGGCTTCGACGAGGGCTTCTTCATGTACTCGGAGGAGCTCGATTGGCAGAAACGCATCAAAGACGCCGGCTGGCGCATCGTCTATCTGCCGCAAGCGGAGGTGATACACTATGAGGGCAAGAGCAGCGAACAGGTGGTACCGCTGCGGCATATCCGCTTCCAGCGCTCGAAGATTCGCTACTTCCGCAAGCACCACGGGCGTTTTCAGGCGGTGTGCCTGCGCATATTCCTGCTGTTGACGTACGTCTGGCAGTTGCTGGCAGAGGGCGCAAAGTGGCTGGTCGGGCACAAGCGCCCGCTGCGCCGCGAACGAGTAGCGGCCTACTGGCAGGTCTTTCTGGCTCTGGCACGGTAAGCGATGCGCATTGCACTGGTCAGCGGCGAGTTCCCGCCGATGCAGGGCGGGGTCGGCGATTACACACGCGAGATGGCGCGCGAGTTTGCGCGGCGCGGCCTGGAGGTGTGCGTCGTCGCGCCGACCGCAGCGGCGGCGGACGTGCACACCGAGGCATACAGCGTGCGGGGGGCGCGCTTCGGGCGCTGGCGCTCGCTAATCCGCCTTGACGAGGCCACGCGCACCTGCGATGTCGTGCAGATCCAGTACCAGGCCGCCGCGTACGGCATGACGCCGCCGATCCATTTTGCTCCGCGCTTCCTCCGCGCGCGCCCCCCCGGTCGCAAAGTGCTGCTCACCTTTCACGATCTCAAGGTGCCGTATCTGTTCCCGAAGGCCGGGCCGCTTCGCTGGCGAGCTTTGCAGATGATGGCGCGCGCCGCCCACGCGGTGGTCGTGACGAACCAGGCCGATGAGCAGACGCTGGCCGCGGGCTGGCCAGCCGACGTGCCGCTGCGCTTCATCCCGATCGGCAGCAACATCGATGCGGAAGCCGGCGGCGACCGCGCGTCGTCCCGCGCCGCGCTGGGCGTCGCGGATGGCGAGATTCTGCTCTGCTACTTCGGCTTCCTGAATGCCAGCAAGGGCGGCGAAACGCTGATGCGCGCTTTTGGCCGACTCTGCCGCGATGGGCATCCGGTGCGCCTGCTGATGCTCGGCGGTGAGGTTGGCACGAGCGACCCGACGAACCGCGCGTACGCGACCAAAGTCAAGGGACTGCTCGATCAACTGGGCGTGGGCGGGCGCGTGATCTGGGCCGGTTACCGGCCGCCGGCGGAGATCAGCGCGCTCTGGCGCGCCAGCGATATCGCCGTACTGCCGTATGCGGACGGCGCATCGCTGCGCCGTGGCACGCTGATGGCCGCGCTGGCGCACGGCATGCCGATCGTCTCGACCACGCCGGTGGTCGCCGTCGCGCAGCTACGCGACGGCGAGAATATCGCGTTGGCGCCGCCGGACGATGACGAAGCGCTGGCGGCGCGTGTCGCGCGCCTGATCGCGTCACCGGAGGCGCGCGCGCAACTGGCGCGGGGCGCATACGCGCTGGCACAGGAGTTCACCTGGCCGCGCATCGTAGATCGTCACCTCGAACTGTACCGAACGCTGGGCGTGGCCTTGTAGAGCCGTGCATACCGCCTTGACCGCCGTGCGCGCCCACTGGCCGCTCGCGCTCACCGTCGCGCTATTCGCACTGGTTGCGACGGCGTTCAGCGTCACGACGCCCCTGTTTGAAGGCCCCGACGAGCCGGCGCACTTCGCATACGTCCTGCACCTGGCGCAGGGGCGCGGGCTGCCGCTGCTCTTTGGCCCCGATGCCGCCGGCATCGAGACATTCCAGCCGCCGCTCTACTACCTGATCGCCGCACCGCTCGTGAGTTGGGCGAACCCGAGCGATCTGGACGCCCTGCTGGCGCGCAACCCGCACGCGACGAACGACGCGCTGGCGCTCACCAACCGCAACCTGTTCGTGCATACCACGCGCGAGGCGTTCCCGTACGGCGGCATGGCACTGGCCGTGCATCTGGTCCGCTTGCTCGGCGTGCTGTTCGGCGCGGGCGTGCTGGTGATGACCTATGCGCTGGCGCGCGAGCTGTTCCCACGCGAATGGGCACTGGCGTACGGCGCAGCGGCGTTCGTCGCGTTCGTGCCGCAGTTCGGCTTCACGAGCGGCCTGGTCACGAACGACATCGCCGCGACATTTATCACGACGCTCGGTCTCTGGTACACGCCGCGGCTGGTGCGCCGCATGCCCGCTGTAACATGGCGACAGTTCGCCGCGCTCGGTGTCCTGCTCGGGCTCGCGCCGCTGACGAAGGAGAGCGGGCTGGCGCTCTGGCCGTGCACCGCGCTGGCGCTCGCCGTGCCGGCCCTGCGCCGTCGCGACCTGCGCCTGCTGCTGCGTGCCGGGCTGATCAGCGGTGCGGCCGCGCTGCTCGTGTCGGGCTGGTGGTTCGTCGTGCGCCGCCTGACGCTGGGCTTCTGGTTCGGCAATCCGGCCTCGGCGGGCGCGGGCGAGTTGATGACGCTCGATGGGTTCCTGCAGCAGTGGAACGAGATCGAGATTTCGTTCTGGGGCCTGTTCGGCTGGACGAATGTGCCATTGCCACAGCCGGTGTACGACGGCCTGCGCCTGCTGGTGCTGGCCGGACTGGCCGGGCTGGTCGTCGCGGCGGTCGCGCGCCGCCGTTCGCGCGCCGAGTGGATCGCGCTGGGCGCGCTGGCGGGCTGGGGCGCGGTCGTATTCATTGCCTACGTGCGCTGGCTGTCCGCGACGTTCCAGGCACACGGCCGGCTGCTGTTCCCGGCCCTGCCCGCGCTGGCGATCATCGTGTGCGCGGGTCTGGCGGCGTGGTGGCCGCGCCGCGCCGGTGCGCTGCTGTTCGCCGTCAACGCCGCGCTGTGCGGCCTCTCACTCTGGTCGGCGCTCGTCGTGGTGCCGGCTGCGTACCCGTCGCCGCACTGGGTGCCCGAAAGCGTCTGGGCGCAGGCGCCCGGCCGCGCCCCGGCCAACCTCAGCGGGCAGGTCGAGTTGCTCGGCCACGAGCTGGGCGTGTCGCGCGCCAACGGCGGCCCGTTGCTCAACGTCACCGCCTACTGGCGCGCCACCGTGCCGCTCGACATCGACTACACCGTCACCGTGCAGGTCTTCGATGAGAACGGCCAGCGCATCGGCCATCTCGACACCTACCCCGACAACGGCCTGGCGCTCACGCGCGACTGGCGGCCCGGCGATGTGCTGGCAGACCGCTACCCGGTGGAGATCGACACGGGCGGCCGCACCGTCAACGCCACGGTCGTGATCGGCATGTACGATCTCAAGACGGGCAAAGGCTTGCCGGTCGTGTACGCCGACGGCCGCCGCACCGCCCGCGCCACGCTCGGGCAGATTACGATAGCTCCGTAGCAACGTGTGCGGAAGCCGTTCGCACGCCATCACGATTTGACGTTCAGTGAATCAGCGCGGTATTATCCAAACATTCGCGTCCTCGTTGATGCGTCAATAGGCTTTGAGGGCGATATGCATGTCTGTTGGAGCTTTGTCAAGGCTGTTTGACTTGTTGGTTGAGCGGATGAGCTGAGTTTGCACGTGAATTCCTAATAGAGTTGCTATCATACCCTCCTGTAGTCACGGCAATTGCTGCCACCTCTGCTCGCCCATATTAGCACACAGGGCTTGCTGCGAGGCTAGCCGTCTGGCTCCTTGCACGCAATGGCAACAGCCATGCTAACGCGTCTGGCCACCTGTTCGAGGCCTAGTTCGATGATTGCGCCCTAAGTCCAAAGGAAATCATGTATAAGTGTATAATCGCTGTCAAGGTGAAGAAACCCATTTGCTAGGCTGAATCAAGCAGACACTGTAGATACGATTTGGCCGAGGAAGCACGAGGATATGGTTCCAGCACTGACTAATACAGACAAACTCACTTTCGTTGATCTCTTCTCTGGCGCGGGTGGACTTTCTCTAGGGTTTCTACATTCTGGATTCCAGTGTATTTGTGCTCTTGACAGCAATGCCGCCGCAATAACCACATACCAACATAATTTTAAAGATCAATTTTCTCGCGTGGATATCACCGAAGCCACTGAGTTACCGCTATCAGATGTGATTGTTGGTGGCCCCCCCTGCCAGGGATTCTCTTCAGCCGGACTGCGGCGGCTCGACGACTCGCGCAGTACTTTGGTGCGCGTTTTTTCCGAGTTGATAGTACGCCATAAGCCAAAGGCGTTTGTGTTCGAAAACGTTGAAGGGTTTCTCACCGCCCACAATGGCGATCGCGTATTCGATTTGCTGGGACCATTGGTTGATGCTGGTTATCGTATTCATTTGCGAAAAATCAATGCGGCGAATTATGGAATTCCACAGCATCGCAAAAGAGTCATCGCCGTAGGGGGATTGGGTTGGGATCCCACGTTTCCTGAGCCAACACACATGGCCTTTGGAGCGCCTGGGTCTTCGATTTCATTCAGACACCTGCCAATGTGTCCCACCTTGGCTGATGCTTTGGTGGGGCTGCCGGAGCCCTTAGACGCTCCTCCTGGATTACCTCAGGGGCACTTTACACGGCCTGTCTCGCAGCGGGACGCAGAGCGTATTAGACTATTGCTGCCCGGGCAGAGTATGAAACACTTGCCTGTTGACCTTTGGCACGATAGCTTCCGTCGGCGAGCATATCGGCGTGTCAGGGATGGCGTGCCTTCGGAGCGAAGAGGGGGGGCTCCATATGGACTACGTCGCTTGCATATCGATGAACCATCCAAGGCTATTACCAGCGGGGCAATTTCCGAATTTGTACACCCCTTAAAAGACAGATTTCTAACTCTTCGGGAGTGTGCACGAATTCAAACTTTCCCGGATGATTTCGAGTTCTTCGGTACCGTCGCAGAGGCTATTCTTCAAATTGGGAATGCTGTGCCACCTGTTTTGGGCGAGGCAATTGCCCGGAACCTCCGGAGTGACCTGTTGAAAGCTTTGCCTGCAACTCATTCAAACGGCGCACTTCTATCGTTTGTTCCTACAGCTTCTACAGGTATGAGCCCTGTGCTTGAGAAATTGACTGCACGGGTTAATAAGTGTTTTCAAATATCACCGGCAAATAGTTACTTGGAGCAGCGTCGACTATGGCCCTAACACAATCACAAAAAGCTCTGATCGAGAAAGTTCGCGTTGCTGGTAGCGGTGAATTAGGAACGGCTCTCAGCGATGCGGCTTGTTGTTTCATCATCGGGGTAATTGTTAAAGACCTCCGGTTGTCTCGCGAGTTCCCAGAGTTTCGTGGGCTAGATTGTGAGTTGTTTGCAGAAACTGATCCTCGGAAACTCGAGATAAGTGGACTTGATTTCGATGGTCTCGTTGAGCGATTGATCGCTTTGGTTCCTGATGCAGACACTTACTTCGCCTGTGTGGCTACTCTCCAAAAAGCACGCCTGAAATACGCCCGTATTCTCGAGTACCAGCCAGTCTCCACGATGGACCAGGTCGGACCTCGTGCGCTGTTGCAGTTTGGACAGTTTAGTCCTAGAGCCTTGGCCGTATTCTTGCTTTGGAGAAAATGGCTATTTGATATTGACAACAGGGCGGGGCAAGAAACCGGCTATCTTTTTGAGCCTATTATTGCTCATTCTATTGGTGGTGTACCCTTCAGTGCAAAGGCCAGCCCTATCAAGAGGCATACAGATCCATCAAAGGGGCGTCAGGTGGATTGCATCAGAAAACAACTTGCCTACGAGATCAAAATCCGGGTAACTATCGCGGCGTCCGGGCAAGGGCGCTGGCAAGAAGAATTGGATTTCCCGCTCGATTGCAGAACTAGCGGTTTCAAGCCTGTACTCGTTGTTCTCGATCCGACTTTGAACCCAAAGCTTAGTGAACTGGTCGCAACTTTTGAGAAGGAAGGCGGCGATACTTATGTAGGCGACGCGGCTTGGAGGCACCTCGAAGCGGCTGCAGGACAAGTCATGAGCGTGTTTCTTGACAAGTATGTCAAGGGGCCGATGCAGCAAGTGTTGCTTGCTACGCCTGACGCTGGCGAACTTCCTGACATTACCTTTGGTATGACCGGTGACGAGTTCTCTGTTCTGGTCGACGGCGAACATACTGCGTTCAAGCGGGCGCGGGGTGATGTATTGGAGACCGGATGATGCATCATGGGAGAGCAGGCGAAAGGCACTAAAGGGACAAAGCAATCAATTCGTGCCCGTGCTCCGGTGGCTTCCTCTCTTCGGACTCGCCACGTGATGCAGCAAAATGTGGGGCGTGAGACTAGCCCCGAAACCTCACTACGGAGCGTGCTGCATCGGCGAGGATTGCGCTTTCGCAAAGAAATGCGTCCAGAGCCGAGTTTGAGGATAAGTGCCGACATTGTCTTCCCGAGACAACATGTGTGTGTGTTTATCGACGGTTGCTTTTGGCACGGTTGCCCTTATCACTTCAAGGCTCCGAAAACGCACACGGATTGGTGGCTTGAGAAAATAGAGGACAACCGACGAAGAGATTTTAGGCAGTGTCAAGTGTTGATGAAATATGGCTGGATAGTCGTCCGCGTTTGGGAGCACGATCTTTCACAAAACGGTTTATCCACGGTATCTTCGGAAATAGCTACGCTCGTCAAAGGCGATTCGCTTCACGCCTCTACGGTACGGGTATTCAGAAGTAGATTCGGCGCGCATTGAGATTCTGTTCTCTGCGGTATTGTTCCTGCCGTTCGTTGCGCGCTAGGGCGCATTACTCCTTTTCGGCAGCACAACGGAAAGGTTTCTGGATGATGCGGCCAGCCAACCCGTCATTCCGGCGTGATTTTGGCCGGAATCCACTCGGATAGCCCGATACGATGACGCGAGGCAGCAGTTAGCGTGGATGCCGGCTAACTGCATGCCGGCATGACAATCTGGTGCGTCTCCAACAGTTCGCAGCATACCCCCTTTGTCGCCAATCACTTTGGGCGCGTTTCGGTTGACGGGTATAATCCGCGTTGGATATTCCGCATGAAAAATCGACTGTTCGATCTGGCCAAGTTCCTCGTCAGCGTGGTGCTGCTCGGCCTGGTGCTGGCGCGCGTCGACCGCGACGACCTGTTGCGGCAGTTGCGCTCCGCCAATCTGTCGTTGTTGGCGCTGGCGCTGGCGCTGTTCATCTTCGGCGTTTTTCTCCGGGTCTTCCGCTGGCGCGCCCTGCTGTCGGACCGTAACCTGAACGTGCCGGTCGGCGTGCTGACCCGGCTCTATTTCGTCGGCCAGTTCTTCAACACCTTCCTGCCGACCGGTTTCGGCGGCGACGTGATGCGTGCGGTCGAGTTGGCGCGTTACGGCGTCAGTAAGGCCGAATCGGTTAGCACAGTCTTCCTCGACCGCATGAGCGGCCTGATGGCGTTCTTCCTGATGACGCTGGTCGCCCTGCCGTTCGCCGGCGGGCTGATCCCGCAGGGTGTGTTGCTCCTGCTGGTCGTGTTCGGTGCGGGCGGCGTGGCCGGCACCTGGCTGATGTTCGAGCGGCGCTGGACGACGCCGCTGATCAATGGCCTCTTCGCGCGCATCAACTTCCCGTTCAAGGCGAAGGTCGTGCGGCTGTACGAGTCGATGCGCGCCAACTCGCCGCGCGCCACCCTCGAAGCGATGCTGATCGGCTTCCTATTCAACCTGCTGCTGGTCGGCATCAATTACATCATGAGCCGGGCGTTCGGGCTGGACCTGTCGATCGGCTACTTCTTCCTGTTCGTGCCGATCATCTCGACGCTGCTGCTGCTGCCGGTCGGCGTCAACGGCCTCGGCGTGCGCGAGTGGTCGTACGTAGCGCTCTTCGTGCCGGTCGGCGTCAGCGGCGAGACCGCCACGGCGATGTCGCTCTCGTTCTGGGCGATCACGGTGGCGACCGGATTGATCGGCGGCGTGCTGTCGACGATGCAGGGCGCGCGCGGCGCGCTCCGCGCCGGTGCGGCAGCCGACAGTTCCAAAGGCGGCAAATGAGACGGTGTTATGGGTGATCTGGCATCGCGCTTTGTGCGCGGTTTGATGCATATCCGGCCGGCGCGATCCGAAGCGGAAGCGCCGCGCGAAGTCAAGGTGGTGGCGCATCTGGAGCCGCAGTTGTCGGTCGTGATTCCGCTGCTGAACGAGGTGGGCGGCATCGCGCTGCTGCAGACCAGGCTCGGCGAGGCGCTGGGCGCATTGGGTGTGCCGTACGAGATCATTGTGATCGACGACGGCAGCCGCGACGGCAGCTTCGAGAAGCTGAAAGCGTGGCACGACGCCGACCCGCACCTGAAGGTGATTCGCTTCCGGCGCAACTTCGGGCAGACGGCGGCCTTTTCGGCCGGTTTCGACCTGGCGCGCGGCGACGTCGTTGTGACGATGGATGCCGATCTGCAGAACGATCCCGCCGACATCGGCCTGTTGCTCGGCAAAATCAATGAAGGCTTTGATGTGGTCAGCGGCTGGCGCGTTAAGCGGCAGGACGTCTTCCTGACGCGTCGCTTGCCGTCTATGATCGCGAACCGGCTAATCTCGTGGGTGACCGGCGTGCGCTTGCACGATTACGGCTGCTCGCTGAAGGCATACCGCCGCGAGGTGGTCAAGGGCATCCGGCTGTACGGCGAGATGCACCGTTTCATTCCGGCCGTGGCGTCGTCGATGGGCGTCAGCGTCGCCGAGGTGCCGGTCAACCATCACCCGCGCCGCTTTGGCCGGTCCAAGTACGGGCTGTCACGCACGATCCGCGTCTTCCTCGACCTGCTGACGGTGCGCTTTCTGTTGAGCTACTCGACGCGGCCGCTGCACATCTTCGGCTCGGTCGGCCTGTTGTCGTTCATCGCCGGCACGGCGCTGGGGTTGTACCTGAGCGCGCTCAAGCTGATCGGCGGGCAGAACATCGGCGAGCGCCCGGCGTTGATGTTGGCGGTACTGCTCGTCATCATCGGCGTGCAACTGGTGATGATGGGCTTGCTCGGCGAGATGGTCGTGCGCACCTATCACGAGTCGCAGAACAAGCCGATCTACGTCGTGCGCGAGACGCTGGAGTAACCGTCGCAGGCTTTGCCGATCGGGGGCGGGCGCGCGGGCGGACGGCCCGGCGCGCCGCCCCCGATCTGTCTTTATCCACATGACGACACGCTGGACGAAAACAGACTGGCTGCTGCTGCTCGGCGTCGTCGCCGTGGCTGCCGTCTTTCGCCTCTGGCGGCTGGAGCAGACGCCGCCCGGCTTCCAGTTCGACGAGGCGTATAACGCCGCCGACGCGCTGCGCATCCTCGGCGGCGAGCGCCCGCTCTTCTTCGAGGCCAACGGCGGGCGCGAAGCGCTCTACGTCTACCTGATCGCCCCGTTCATCGCCATGCTCGGCGTGGCGACGCCATTCGCGCTGCACCTGGCCTCGGCGCTCGTCGGCATCGCCAGCGTCGCATTATGCTACGTGCTCTGGCGACACGTCATGCCGGACGACGAGCGCACCGTGGCGGCGCTGGCCGCGCTGTTCATGGCCGTCTCCTACTGGCACATCCACTTCTCACGCTACGGCATCCGCGCGATTCTGATGCCGCTGGCGCTAACCGCGATCGTCCTGTCGCTCTGGGCGGCGACACGCCCCGGCGCGCGGCGTGAATGGGTGATCGCGCGCGCCGCGAAGAACTGGCACGCCCTGCCCGGCGCGCCGTTGAGCGCGCTGCTCGCATGCGGCGTCCTGCTCGGTCTGTCGATCTACGCGCACCCGGCCGCGCGTTTCATCCCCGTCATCGTCGTGTTCTGGTATGCGTGGACGTGGTGGCTGGGCGCCGATTCGCCGCTCAAGCACTTCGCGCCGGACCGCGCCTGGCCGCTGCTGCGCGACCTGCTGATCATCGCCGTCGTGTCGCTCGTGGTGTTCCTGCCGCTCGGGATCTACTTCCTGCAGAATCCCGATGCGTTCGTCGGCCATCCGACGGTTGTTGCGATCACCGACCAGCGCGTGGCGGGCGGCAGCGTGCTTGGCGCGCTGGCGTCGAACGCCCTGGCGGTCGCCGGCATGTTCTTTGTGCGCGGCGATGCTGCCTGGATTCATAACCTGGCGGGCCGGCCGGTCTTCGATGCGGCCGCGGCGGTGTTCTTCGTGCTCGGCCTGGTTGAATGGGTGGTCCGACTGCGCGCCAAGCAGCCGGCGGCGATCCTGCTGGCGATCTGGCTGCCGGTCATGCTGGTGCCGACGCTGCTGTCCGACGGCGCGCCGAACTTCTCGCGCGCGATCGGCACGCTGCCGGCGCTTTTCGTGCTGCCGGCCTGGGGTGCGCTGCAGGCGTTCTACCTGCTGCGTCACCTGTCGCGCCGGCTGCTGCCCCTGCGCGCAGCCGGACGGCTGGCGGGCGCGGCCTGCGCGCTCGCGCTGCTATTGGGCACTGTTGCGACCTATCACGACTACTTTGACGTCTTTCCCGCGCGCCCGGAGTTGTACGTCGCCTACGATGTGGACAAGCTCGACGCGGCGCGCCAACTGGTCGCGCAGTCGGCGGCAAACCGCGTGTTCACGCCGCCCCTGCTGTCGCAGCACGCGACGTTCGAGTTGCTCACGCGCAACGCCCGGCTCAAGTCGTTCGACAACGGCGAGGTGATGGTCTTGCCGGCGCGCGGCGCGCAGAAAGGCATGTTGTACGCCTTCCCTTCCGACGCCGACCCGGCCTACATGGACGAGTTCGAGCGGACGTACGGCGTGCTGGCGCAAAAGCAGATCGTGCCCGGCTCGAACGGTGCGCCGCTGCTCGTCGAGTATGTGATTGCGCCGGCGGCGATCCCGGCCGACGCGGGCGGCTTGCCGTCTGCGCTGCCCGTGACGCCGAAGCGTTTGCTCAACGCCGACTTCGAGGGCGAGATCCGATTGGTCGGCTATCGCGTGGCGGATTCGCCCGACCGCCAGAAACCGTTCCAGTTGACGCTCGTCTGGCAGGCGCTCAAGCCGGTGTCGCGCGACTACACACTCTTCATTCACCTGAACGATGCCAATGGCAAGCGCGTGTCGCAGCGCGACCGCCGCCCCGGCAACGGCTCGTACCCGACGACCGTCTGGAGCCCCGGCGACATCGTGATCGAGACGTACGAGGTCTGGCCGGAGTCGGTGCGCGGTTCCCTGCAGTTCGCGCTCGGCTGGTATGATCGCGTCGACGGCGCGCGGGCGCGCGTGCTCGACGCAGCCGGCCGGCCGCTGGCCGACAACGTGACGTTCGCGGCGGAGGGCACGCCGTGATGCGAGCGACGCGCTGGCTGCTTGCCTACCCGGTGGCGCCGGCTGCGGCGCTGTTCGTACTGTGGGCGGCGCTGCATCTCGACGGCGCGAGCTGGGACTACGACGAGGGCGCGCATGCCTTCGGCGCCTGGCTCGTCTTTCGCGGCCACCCCCTCTACACGGAGACGTTCGCCGCCTACACGCCCGGCTATCTGATGGCGGTCGTCGCGGGCTACAGCCTGCTGGGCGCGACGCTGACCAGCGCGCGCTTCGTGACCGTGTTGCTCGCCGCGGTGGGCCTGCTTGGCACAGCAGTCATCGCGCAGATGCTCGCGCCGCGCTACAAAGCGGTCGCCGGGTTGTCCGCCGCGCTGCTGCTGTTCGTGACCCCGCAGTTCTTCCAATGGTCGCGCGCCGCCATGTCCGACCTGCCATCGGGCGCGCTGATGGCGCTGTCCATTGCGCTGGCGCTCGGCTATCTGCGGGATGGGCGCGTGCGTTTCCTGCTGATCGGCGAGATCGTGCTCGCTGCGACGCTGTGGGTGAAGCTGGTGGCGGTTGGCGGCGTGGCCGGCTTCGGCGTGATCGTGCTGGCTGGCCTATTACGGCATCGCACCACCTGGCGTTTGGCCGTGCTCGGCTCGCTGGTGGTCGGCTTGCTCTCGCTCGCGCCGTTGCTCGCCTTCGATGTGCCAGCCATGCTCGATCAGGCGATCTGGTTTCACGTTCGCAAGCGCGCCGCCTATGGCGATGATCTGGCCGGCAACCTGGCGGCGCTGGCGCAGTTCCTCGGCGCGAACCTGTGGCTCGTCGTGCCGTCGCTGTGGGCTGTGGCGGCATCGATCTGGCGCGGGCGCACAGAGCGGGTCACATTGGCCGCCATTGTGCTCTGGTTCGCGGCCGGCTTCGTGACGCTGGCCTGGCAATCGCCGCTGTTCCCCTCGCACCATCCGGTGGTGCTGGTCTTCCCGCTGGCGGCGCTGGCCGGCGCGGGCGTGGCGCACATCGCGGACGATCTGGCGGCGGGCCGCACGGCACTGCGGGCCACGAGCGCACTCGTCGCGCTGGCCGTTCTGGCGACCCTGATCGGCTTGCCCGACCGGCTGGCTGCGGTCATTGCGCCGCCAGCCCAGCCGGACGCTGAAGAGGCGATCGGGCTGCTGCGCGCCGTAACGCCGTCCACGGATCTGCTCGTCAGCGACGCGCAGGTGATCGCCCTGCGCGCCGAACGCGAGTCGCCGCCGGCGTTTGCGGACACCTCGTCGGCGCGGCTGGTGAGCGGCAGCCTGACGCCGCAAACACTGATTGACGGCGCCCGCGCGAGCGGCGCCAACGGCGTCCTCTTCTGGAGCGGCCGCCTCGAAACAGCCGAACCGTTTGGCGCATGGGTGCAGGATAACTTTCATCTGGTCCGCTCGGCGTTCCAGAAACCGGTGTCACCGTATCGACTGTACCTGCGCGATGCGCACCCTCAATTTCCGCAGGCGGCACGCATTGGCGACGGTATCGGCTTCGCCGGCTTTGACCTGAACCGGCGTTCCGGCGCGCGTATTGCGGCCGGGCAGATACTGTCGGTTACGCTCTACTTCCAGCGCATTGGACCGATTGACCGCGCGTACACCGTGTTCGCGCACCTGCTCGCGCCCGATGGTCATCTGGTCGTGCAGGAAGATCGCCCGCCGTTGCAGGGACGTTATGCCACGAACGACTGGAAGCCGGGCGAGTGGATCATCGACGAGTATGCGATGGCGCTTGACGCTGATCTGCCGCCGGGCGAGTACCGGCTCGCGGTGGGCATGTACGCGCCGGACAGGCTGAAACGCCTGCCCGCTTATCGCTCAGACGGCACCCGCTACGAAAATGACGCCGTCGTGCTCGGCTTGCCGGTGATGCCGTAATGATGAATCGCATGCTCCGCTCACGCTTTGCGCCGCCGATGCTGGTGCTGCTGCTCGCTCTGCTTAGTGTAGTATCGGTCGCGCTGGGCAGCGGCACGCTGCCAGCGGTCGTCGCCGCCTACCTGCTCGTGTTCGCGCTGCCCGGCGCGGCGCTCGTGCTGGCGCTGCCCGCCGACTTGCGGCCGCGCGCGTGGCCGGAGCGCGTGGTGGTGGCGCTCGGCACCAGCGTCGTGCTCTCCATGCTGGCGGTCTGGGGTGCGTCGCTGCGAAACGGCATGGGCATCCTGGAACGCTGGGCTGTCATCGTCGCGGCCATGACCTCACTGCTGTCGCTTATCGCGCTTGTGCAGGCGCGCCGGGCTGCGCCCCCCGCGCCCCGCGCTCCCGAAGTCGGTTTGCAGGTTCCGCTGGCCGGGTGGCTGCTGGTGCTGGCCGTTGCCGCGTTCTTCCGCCTGGCCATGCTGGGTTATGGCGAGTATTACGACGACGAGCTCGACGTGGTGCAGTCGGCGCGCTCGTTGCTGCTCGGCCAGAGCAACGTGATCCTCGAACACCGCAAAGGCCCGACCGAGATCTGGCTGGCGGCGGTCGCGGCGGGCACAGCCGGCCGCTTCGACGAGACGACGGCGCGCCTGCCGTTTGCAATCGCGTCGCTGGCTGCCGTAGCCGTGACCGTGTTGATCAGTGAGCGTTTCTATGGCCGTCGAACCGCCGTCATCGCCGGGCTGATCATCGGCGTCGAGGGCATCTTCCTGGCGTTCAGCCGCCTGGTGCAGTATCAAGGTGTCGTGCTGCTGATGCTCACGCTCGTCGTCTGGTTCGCGCTGCGCTTCCAGCAGGCGGCGACGCGCCGCGAGCAGGTCTACTGCCTGTCGATGGGCGCGCTGTTCTGGTCGTTCGGCACGCTGACGCACTGGGATGGCCTGGTCGTTGGGCTGGTGCTGGCCTACGTTGTCGCGCGCCGCTGGCTCTGGCCGCTGCGGCAGGGCGGCTGGCGTTCTGCGCTGCCGGTGCTCGGCGGACTGTCGCTGGTGTCGCTGCTGGCGGTGATACCGCCCGCGCTCTTCTACGTGCAACTCGCGCTCGCTCCGAAGACCGCGCAGGCCAGGACTTACTACGATGCGCGCGTCGGCTACGGCCTGTTCAACAGCCTGCCGGAGTTCATGGCGCACGCGACGTTCTACAATGCCAGCCCGGCAGTCGGCCTGCTCTTGCTCGTTGCGGGCATTGCGTTGCTGCGCCGGCTGACGCGCCGCACGTCTGTGCTGGCCGTACTGGCGGCTGTGCCGTTTCTGTGGCCGGAGTTCCTGCAGTTTGGTGCATGGAATCTCTCAATCGGCGTGTATCTGGCGCTGCTGGTTACGCTGCTGGCTTCGCCGCGCAACGATGAGCCGTCGCGCCCGGTCGCGCTCTGGCTGCTGGCTTACCTGATCGTCTACGCCACATTGATCAAGTCGGCCGGTTTGCACTTCTACACGCTGATGCCGGCCGTGGCGCTGCTGGCGGCTGATCAGGTGACGGGCGGGCTCGGCTCCGCGCCGTGGCTGGCGCGTGCGCGCACTGCGCTCTGCGCGCTGGCTCTGGCGGCGGCATGCACGTTCGGCTATATCGCCTTCATCAGCCCGGACGAGTACGGGCTGAACTACCCGGCGTCGGCGCTGGCGTGGTCGCCGAGCCCGGTTAAAACGCGCCCGACCGACTACTTTTTTGGCTTCCCGTATCGCTACGGCTGGAACGTCGTCAGCGTGCTGTACCGGCAGGGCGTCTTGCGCGGTAAGTTCGATACCAACGAGACCTACCTGGTCACCGATTGGTACGTGCGCGACATCGAGGCGGCGCGTGCCGACGAGCCGCGGTACTACTTGCAGGCGGAAAACGCGCCGCGCGCCGGCAAGGCGCCGGCCGATCTGGCCGACACGTTCCACCTCTGGGGTGAGGTGCGCGTGCGCGGTGCGACGCGCATCCGCATCCATGAAAACAACCGCTACCCGGCGGGCGGGCCGGTCGTCTATGACGCGGAATCATACCCGACCGACGACCCCGACCTGCTGGCGCGCTCCATCATGTACCGCAGTGCGCGCGGCGACGATCGCGCCTTTCGCGATCTGGGCAAGTTCCTCGACGGCGCGGCGACTGCGCGCGACGTGGTCGTGATGGATTCGCCCCTGCAGGATGGCGTTCTGCCCTACTACTACCGGGGCGGCGCCCGCCTCGCCCCGTGGCGTGGCGCCGTCTCGGGCACCGATCTCTCGGCTCCGGGCGCGACTTACTACGCCGCGTTGTTCGCGCCCACCGGCTCCGAACGCTGGCTGGCCGAGCACCTGTACCCGCTGGAGGGTCGCTGGTTTGGCAGCGTTCGCCTGCTTTCGTATGCGCCACCCGCCGCAGATACGCCAGTACAAACCAGCGGGGCGCAATTCGGCGACGCGATCAGATTGCGCAATTATGCTGTCGGCCCCGCGACGGTGCGCGGTGGCGATGTCGTGCGGCTGGCGCTGCAGTGGCAGGTTGCGGGCCCGCTGCCGGCGCGCTACAAGGTTTTCGTGCACGTGCTGGACGCGCAGGGCAAGGTCATTGCACAGCGCGATGCCGAACTGGTGGCTGATCTTGCGCCGGCGACGGCATGGACGCCGGGTGAGACGCTGATCGATCATCATGCCATGCGCCTGCCGGCCAATCTGCCCACGCAGAAACTGCGCGTGGCGCTGGGCTTCTACGACCCGCAGAGTGGGGTGCGGCTGCCAGTGCGCGACGCGCAGGGCGCGCTGTTGCCCGACGGCCAACTCGTGATCGACGGAGCGGAGGCGCCGTGAGCAGCGCCTGGTACCGCCCGTCGCGCCTGACGGTGATCGTGCTGGCCGCAACCGCCATCAACGCGCTGATCATGGTCGCAGCGGCGACGCGGCACTTGGAGCCGTTTGCCGATCTGGCGACGTACTACCAGGAAGCGCTCAATCTCGTGCATGGGCGCGGCCTGTCGCTGGAGATCAAGAACGTCGTGAACGCGGCGACGACGCATCCGCCATTCCCGGTCGGCGACCGCGTGCTCTACCCGTTGATCGTCGCGGCGGCGATGACGGTGTTTGGCGAGTCGCTCGCCGTGGCCAACGCGGTTTCGGCGCTCGCCACGGCGCTGACCGCGCTCCCGCTCTATGCGTTGGGGCGGCAACTGTTCGGCGCGCGTGCCGGCATGCTCACCGCCCTGCTCTTCACGCTGAACCCGTTCTACCATATGCTCGGCATCGGCGGCTGGACCGATACGACGGCGACGCTATTCTACTATCTTGCGCTGGCGTTGCTGGCCGCATACGTACACGCGCCATCCGGCCGGCGTCGGTCGCTGGCGTTGGTTGCGGGGTTGTCCGCCGCGCTCGCTGCGCTGGCGCGCGAGGATGCGGTGGTGCTGGTCGTGGCGTTGGCCGGCGCATGGTGGCTGGCGGGGCGCCGCCCTGCCGACGCGGTAATGCTGATTGCCGAGCCGCTGCTCGTTTTTGCCGCGCGGTCGGCCTACCTGTGGCAGACATTCGGCACGCCATTCTACAGCGAGCGCGCTTATGCCCTGCTGCCGCGCTGGCCGCTCTGGTACACCATCGGATCATGGAACCTCGCCGAGTATCTCGACTACGTTGGCGGCGTCGGCGGCGCGGCGGGCATCCGCATATTCAACTACGCGCGTTTCATCGAGAACCTGTTTTCGGACGGCATCCTCTACGCCACGCAGCCCGGCCTGATGCCCGTTTTCTTGCTGATCGCGGTGGGTGCGGCATACACTTTGCCGGCCGGTCGCGCGCGATCGCTGCTCTGGTTGTTCAGCGCAGTCGCGCTGGCGCAGTCCGCGCTGGGCATCGGCTACCCCGGCTATGCGGGCAACAGCACGGAGGTGCGGCACGGCCAGTTGATCGCCCCGTTCCTGTTGCTGCTGGCCGGTGCGGGCTTGGTGGCGCTGTTCGAGCGCGGGCGGCTGAAGCGTGCGCTGGCGTTCGGGCTGGGCGGCCTCTATCTGCTGTTCGCCGTGGCCTATCTGGGCGTGTGGGCGAACACGCTCGCATCGCCCGCATACCGCGGCCCGATCGTGCAAGCGGCGGAGTGGGCGGACGCGCACCTGCCGGCCGATGCGGTGCTACTGACGCGCCGCGCCGCCGAGACGCGCTACTTCTCCGGGCGCACCGTCATCGCCACGCCGTCGGCGCCGTTCGCGGATCTGATGGCGTTCGCGCAACGGCACGGCGTCACCCACATAGTACTGAGCGACGCCGACCGCAACGGCGCGCCAAACCTGGTGCAGGGCCTGCGCCTGTTTCCACAGAACTTCAAGAGCGTCTATGCGGCCGCCGACATTCGCATCGTCGCGATTGCCGATTATCGCTTCCCGTCTGCGCTCCCGCCAGCCGCCGATCTGTATGCCGGCAAGACGACCGGCCGGCCGGACCGACTGATCAACTGGGAGCAGTTGACGCCCGGCGGCGCCGGCACGATTCTGAGCGACCTGACCGAGGGCTGGAGCGGCGCGCTCGCTGCGGCGCAGCGCCCCGAGCCGCCCGCGCCGCGCACGGTCGACGTCGCGTTGACCGCCGGCGACCGCATCGTGCTGGCGCGCTATGTGCTGGCCGCCGATGCGCTGCGGCCGGGCGACGACTTGCGCATCACGTTGCAGTGGCAGGCGCTCGCGCCGATGAAGCCGAACTACGTCGTTTTCGTGCACCTGCTCGACGCGGGCGGCGTGCTGCGCGCGCAGCAGGACGCGCCGCCGCTGGATGGCGCGCGCCCGACCTATCAATGGGAGGCTGGCGAGTGGATTGACGACGCGCGCAGCGTGCATATCCCCGGCGATGCCGCTGCCGGTCGCTACATGATCGAGGTCGGTCTGTACGACTCCGGCACCGGTCGGCGCCTGCCGCTGACTGATGCGCACGGTGCGCGCCTGCCCGATGACCGCCTGCTGATCGACGGAATTGAGGTGCAGCCGTGAGCGCGCGGCGGTTTGAGCGGCTCGCCCTGGCAGGTATCGTGCTTGCCGCATTCGCCTTGCGCGTCTATCACCTTGACGCGATGTCGTTCTGGAGCGACGAGGGCATCAGCGTCCTGCGCGCGCAGCTGGACATTCCCGCGCTGCTGGCGAACCTGCCCGCCGAGCACGTGCCGCTCTACTTCGTCAGCCTGCACTACTGGATGGGCGTGGCGGGCGAGGGCGATTTCGCTGTGCGCTTCTTCTCGCTCTGGTTCAGCGTGCTGGCTGTGCCGCTCGCATACCGACTCGGTCTGGCAGCGACCGGGCAGCGCGCGGTGGCGTGGCTGGCCGCGCTCCTGCTGGCGGTCAACCCGTTGCAGATCTGGTACGCGCAGGAAGCGCGCATGTACAGCCTGCTCGTCGCGCTGGTGGCCGGCGCAGCCTGGGCGCTGCTGGCTGCCGTCGCCAGCCGGCGCAGCAGGCGGTCGTGGATCGCGTTTGCGCTGCTAATGGCGGCCGGGCTCTATACGCACTTCTTCGCCGCGCTCGCGCTGGCTGCGTTGGGGTTGTGGAGCGCGCTGGTCTGGTGGCGTGATCGCCGGTCATGGCGCGTGTTTGGCGTTGGCTACGGACTGCTGGGCGTGCTGTGCCTGCCGTGGCTGCCGCGCGCACTCGGTGCGCTGTCGTTCCCCGGCTGGCAGGAAGCCGCCGATCCGCTCTCACTGCCGTGGCGCTACCTGGTGGCCTACTCGGTCGGCAGCACGATCGGCGAACCGTGGCAATGGCTGGCGCTCGGCTTTCTCGTGTTGCTCGCCGTGGGGGCGTTCGTGCTGGCGCGCGTGCGCAGCCTGCCGGCATGGCTGCCGCTCGCGGGCGTCGCTGTGCCATTCGTGCTGATGATGGCGCTGGCACTGCGCAAGCCGGGCTATCATGAGCGCTACCTGATTGTCGTCACGCCGTTCTTTGCGCTCCTGCTGGCTGCCGCACTCGCCGGGCTGTGGCGCGGTGCGGCGCGCTGGCGGCGTCCCGTCGCGGTGCTGGCGCTGATCGGCATGCTGTGTGGCAGCGCGCTTTCGCTGGCCCGCATCTATGCCGACCCGCTGGTCGCCAAGCCGGACTTTCGCAGCGCGGCGCAGTATATCGATCGCTTGAGCCGCGATGGCGACGGGCTGATCTTCGACGGGCCCGACCCCAACAAAGCGTTCTACCGCTACTTCTCGCAGCAGAAGGTGACGGCGTTCGATGAGGGCCAGTTCGACCCGCAGGACATCGCGGAGGCCACCGCATTCCTGATGCGCGAGACGCCGAAGCGTGACCGCTGGTGGGTGGTGCTGTATTTCCACCCGCCCGGCCCGACCGAGGACTGGCTGGCAGCCAACGGCTTCCAGACGTCGTCGCGCTGGTTCAACGGTATCCGCGTCCTGCTCTTTGCGACGCCGACCGAAGCATCACTGCGCGCGGCCGCGCCCGCCAGTGTGCAGACCGCGCTACCGCTGACGCTGACAGTGCGCATGTCGGCTGCGGTCTACGCGGGCGATGTGCTGCCGGTTATTCTGCGCTGGCAGGCGACCGCCACGCTGCCGGCCGATTACCAGGCGTCGGTGCGCCTGATCGGCGCGGACGGCAGGGTGATTCGCCAACTGGACCGGCGGCCGCTCGACGGGCGGGTGCCAACCTCGCAATGGCGTCCTGACGACGTGCTCGACGACCGCTACGGCTTGCTGGTGCCAGAAGACACGCCATCGGGCGACTACACGGTGCAGGTGATCCTGTACCCGCTCAATGGCGCGCCGGCCTGGCATTCTGAGGGCCCGATGGTGCGGGTTCTGCCGCCCCCCTGATTTGCGAATCCGCGCCGGGTGTAGCACAATCCGATGCGGGCCGCTGCGCCGGTATTCCGCGCGGTGGCAACTGCCCAATGACTGTGACACCAACTGTCCCATCCGGCCTATCCGCTGCCAGTGATCTCCTGGCCGTCCGCACCCGCCTGCCGAGCCGCCTGTTCTGGCTGTCGCTCGTGCTGGGCGCCTTCATGCTGCGCCTGCACTGGCTGTATGCCGCCGGGTTCTGGTTTGACGAGGCGGCCAGCTACTACATCGCGGGCAAGGGGTTGGCCGGCATCCTGGACTATGCGCGCCTGTCGCCCGGCGAGCATCCGCCCGTCTATTACTGGCCGTTCCTGCTTTGGATGAACGCGGCCGGCACGACCGAGTTCGCACTGCGCTATTTTTCGCTCTTCTTCGGCGTGCTGTTCGTGCCGCTCTTTTACCGCTTCGCGCGCCGTCACTTCGATCACCGGCTGGCCCTGCTGGCGACGCTACTCGCCGTACCGATGCCGTTTCTCGTGACGTACTCGCAGGAAGCACGCATGTATACGCTGGTCATGTGCTTGTCGGTGCTGGCGGCCGATTACTTCCTGCGCTGGGTGCGCGGCGATAGCCGGGCGGCCTGGCTGCACTTCTTGTTCATTGCGCTGGCATTGAGCGTACACTACTACGCACTACTGTTGCTGGCCGCCGAGGACGTGTATCTCCTGAGCCGCCGCGATCTGTGGCGGCGCGTTGGGTTGCCGCTGGCGCTGGCGCATCTGGTGCTGGGTGGGGCGCTGGCGGCCTGGCTGTTCAGCGCGCGCGGCGCGGTGGCGTCGGTCGGGCTGGCGTTCCGCAACCCGCTGTTTGCGGGGCGCAGTTTTGACGAGACGGCGCGCATTGCGGTGGACCTGATGGTCGGCGGCGTCGTGATTCGCCCGCTGGACCTGCCGGATTACCTGCTGTCGGCGCTGGGCTGGCTGCTGGTGCTGCTCGGCATCCTCTGGGCGCACCGGCATCTCGATGCCTGGTCGCGCGGCGCGCCGCTGCGCGCGTGGCTGTTTGCGGTGGCGATTGTGCCCGTGCTGCTGGCAACGGTGGTGCCGTACGTGTATGCCGCGCGCTACCTGTTTGTGACGATTCCCGCCTGGCTGCTGCTGCTGGCATCCGGCTTGCTCTCGCTGCGGACGCACCCGCGCCGCGCCGCCGCCGCCGGGCTGCTGCTGGCCGTGATCGGCCTCTACGGGCTAAACCAGAATTACGGCTTCATCAAGAGCCCGTACCGCGAGATGTCCAACGTGGTGAACACCAACGGGCGGCCCGGCGACACGATCATCCTGCATGGTCCCGGCCAATGGCCGCTGGCGCTCTACTATCTGAAGGGCGGCTTGCCGCAGCGCTACATCCCAACCAATGCCGAGGCCGCCGAACTCGTAGACATCGACCCGGGGATGCGCGCGCTGCAGAACAGTAGTGCGCGCCTGTGGGTGGTGTCGGAACAGGCAATCGTCGTCGATCCCGGCAACAACGTGCCGCGCTGGCTGGCGCTGAACGCATACCCGGTCCTGCGTTTCTGGTTCAAGAACGGGCAGGCAGTCGCGCTGTACGCCTCAGGCAGTACATTGCAGCCGCCCCGGCTGTGGCAGTCGTCGTTTGGCGAGTGGCTCTTGCTGGAGCAGGCGGCGCTTTCGGCAAACACGGCTGCGCCCGGCGACAGCCTCGCCATCGAGTTGAAGTGGCACGCGTTGAAGCCGATCCCGCAGCCGCTTCAACTGCTCATGACGCTGCGCCTCGTCGATGCGGCCGACCGGGTCGTGGTCGAGCGTGTGACGAAACCGTGCGACGGCTTCTGCCCGATCGACGATTGGGTGCCCGGTGACTCGATGCCCGACCGGCACGGGTTGCTTGTTCCGCCTGATGCGCCTCCCGGCGAGTACCGCCTTCAGCTTTCCGTGTTCTCGCCGCGCCAGAACGCCGACCTGCCGGTGGCTGGCACGCCGGGGAGCGTGCTCGAACTGGCGCGCATCCGGGTCGGTCCGGCCGCGAGCGGGCGATGATCAGGAAGCTCGGCTGGCCCACGGCGGTTGCGCTGCTGTCGCTGTGGGCGGCCGCGCCCCTCTGGGCCGCGCCGTTCTTCGCCAGCGATGATGGCCTGTTCCATCTCTACCGCATCGCCGCACTGAACGATGCGCTCCGTCAGGGCGAGTTCTACCCGCGTCTGTTTCCCTCGTTCGCCTACGGCTACGGGCAGGCGGTGCTCGCCTATTACGGGCCGCTGAGTTACTACGCCGGTGTGTTGTTCCTGCGATTTGGCGCCGGCACGGTGGATGCGCTCAAGCTGGCGTTTGCATTTGGCTACGCGGCATCGGGCGTGGCGTTCTTTGCGCTGGCGTGGCGCTATGTGCCTGCGCTGCCCGCGCTGTGCGCAGCCGTCGCCTATGTGTACTTCCCCTATCGCATCGTGGAGACCTACCAGCGCGGCGCGCTCGCCGAGCACCTCGCCTTCGTATTCCTACCGCTAATCCTGCTGCCGGTCGGCCGCCGCAGCTTGACGTTTGCGCTGAGTCTGTTTGCGCTCGTCGTGACGCACAGCCTGACGGCGATGATCGCGCTTCCCTTTGCGCTGCTCTGGCAGTGGTTCGCGGTCCCCGCGCAGGAGCGCGGCTTGCCGCGTTTGGGGCGGCTGAGCGTGCACGTCGTGCTGGCGCTGGGCCTCAGCGCGTTTTACTGGCTGCCGGTCGCGCTGCAAAGCCGCTGGGTCGGTCTGAGCGCAGGGCTGGAAAACCAGGGCTACCTCGCGCACCTCGCGCCGCTCTGGTCGTTCGTCCAGCCCGCACTCGCGTTCCGCTACGCGCCCGATCAGATCGTCGCCGCCGATCATCCACTCGCGCCCGTTTCGCTGGCGCTACTGGTGCTCGCGTTGGCCTCGGCGATTGCCGCATGGCGCGCGTGCTCGAACGATGCGCCCATGCAGGTGCTGGCGGCTTTGCTGGCGGGCGGCGCGCTGTTCATGCTGTCCGACCTTTCGAACCCGATCTGGCTGGCCCTGCACAACCCGCTCACGTTCCTCCAATATCCGTGGCGCTTCATGACGCTCGCGGCGCTCGGCATCGCGCTCGGCGCCGGCTTCGCGCTGGCGCGGTTGGGCGCGCGTGGCAGCGTGGCGGCATTGCTGCTCGTGCCGTTCTTGGTCTGGGCGGCGATGGCCAACGCGCCGCTGAAGGCGCTCCCTGCGCCGGCAAGCGATGACGCGGCGATGTGGCAGACTGACTTTCAGAACCGGCAGATTGGCGCAACCTGGACCGCCGAGTATATGCCGTGGTGGGTGCAGGCTGACCGCACCGCGATCCCGGCGGCGTTGCGCGCGCCCGTGTCGACCCAGGCGCTGCCCGTCGACGGCGTCGAACCACTCGCGGCGGGTTACACATCGCGCGCCTATCAGGTCTCGGCGGCGGCGAGCGGTCCGGCGGTGCTCCGCTTCCATCAGTTTTATCTGCCGCAATGGCGCGTCACGCTCGATGGCCGGCCGCTGGCTGCGTACCCCTCAACCGAGTTGGGTTTGTTGACGGTTGAGTTGCCGCCCGGCAGCGCGGGACGGCTCGATGTGACCTTCGCGCTGCTGCCGCTGGAGCAAGCAGCCGTGTGGATCAGTGTTCTATGCGCCGCCGCCGGTGCATGGTGGCTGCGCGGCCGCGCGCTGGCTGTTGTTGTTGCGGTGGCGATCGTGGCGGGCGTCGTGCTGGCGTGGCCGTCGCCCGTAGCGCCACCGCCGCTGGCGATTGGCGCGCAACTGGGCGATGCGGCTGATCTGGTTGCGGCGCGCACCGATCGCGCCGACTACCGGCCGGGCGACACGGTGCGCGTCACACTGACGTGGCTGGCGCGACGGCCGATCGCGGAGAACTTCAAGAGCTTTGTGCACGTGGGCGCGCCGATGCTGGCGCAATCGGACAGTGACCCGGGCGGCGCCTTCACGCCAACGTCGCGCTGGGCGCCGGGCGAGCTCGTCGAGGATACCCGCGTGCTGACGATACCCGATGGCACGCCGCCGGGCACGCTGCCGCTCTTCGCCGGCCTGTACCGCTTCGAGACGCGCCAGAATTTGCCTGCCGCGCGCGCCGGGGTATTATTGCCTGATGACCGGGTTCCGATTGGAGCGATTCGCATTGTCAGCCGGTAGTCGCCGGATCGACGGGCTGGCGCTTGTGCTGGTCGTCGCCCTCTGCGTGCCGGCGCTCTGGCCGCTGCTGTCCGTGCCGGCCTGGCAGTCGCACGACGGCCTGCACCACATCTTCCGCATCGCGGCCTTCGTGGACGGCCTGCGCGGCGGCGAGTTGTATCCGCGCTGGGCCGATGGGCTTGGGTTTGGCTACGGCTTCCCGGTCACGCATTACTATGCGCCGCTGGCGTACTATCTCGTCGCCGCGCTGAATCTGGGCGGCATCTCGATCCTCGACGGCATCAAGCTCGCTTACGCGCTTGGCATCATCGCGACGGCGCTCGGCATGTTCCTGTTCGCGCGCCGCACGCTGGGTCCCATCGCGTCGCTGGTCGCCGCCGTCGCGTATGCGTATTACCCGTATCACCTGGCCGACATCACCATGCGCGGCACACTGACCGAGTTCATGGCGCTGGCGTTGCTGCCGCCGCTGGCGTGGAGCGCGGAGCGCATCGCCGAGCCGGCGGCGGCGCGCCTCGGCGGGCGCATCGTCGTCTTCGCCCTGCTGCTCGCCGCGCTGGTGCTGACGCACAACCTGACGGCGTTCCTGTTCCTGCCCGCGCTGGCGCTCTATCTGCTGCTGCGTTTCTGGCCGGCGGTGCGGCGTGCGCCGCTGCGCATGCTCGGCGGCTGGTTCGCGGGCGTGGCGCTCGGCTTCGCGCTGGCGGCGTTCTACTGGCTGCCTGCACTCGGCGAGACGGCCTGGATTCGCGCCGGGCAGGCCAGCGGCGGCGTGGACGATATGCCGTCACTGTTGACGCCGCTGGCGCAATTCGTCTCGGGTTCGCTCATCCAAATTTATCAGCCTGATGCGCCCGCGCAGCTTCAGCACCCGCTCGGCCTGGTCGTGGCGCTGGCTGCCGTGGTTGCGATCGTCGCGTGCGGTGCGCGTTGGCGGTTGCTGGATGAGCCGGTGCGCCGCACGGGGCTGGCGTGGGGTGCGGTCGCACTCGTCGCCTTGTTCGCCATGAGCGAACTATCGTCCGCCATTTGGAGCGTACTGCGTCCGCTCTCGCTCGTGCAGTTCCCGTTTCGCCTGCATGCGGTGCTGGGGCTGGCGCTGGCGTGGCTGATCGGCGCGGGCGTCGATGCGTTTCAGCGCGCGTCGCTGCCGCGCCCCGTTCTGGCCGTGGCCGGCGCGTTCGCGGTGGTCCTGATCGTCATATCACCGCTCGGTGCGCTGTCGCTCAGCGCGCAGTCGCTGCCGGGGCACAAGGAACCGCTCGACGCCTCGCAGATCAACGTCACCGGCATGAGCGAGTACGACTACCAAACAGCTTTGTGGACGCGCCTGTATGGCGGCGTCTGGCTCTTCGAGTACATGCCGGCCTGGGTCACGGAAGCGCGCGAGGAGTTCTTTCTGCCGCATGCTGTGGCGCCCGCCGTATCCCTGCCGTTGGCCGCGACGGTGGCTGCCGAACGCTATGCACCCGAAGTGCGCGTCCTCCGCGTGAATACGTCCGTGCCGTTCCGGCTCTCGTTTCACGCGTTCTACTTCCCGCCGTGGATGGTGCGCGTGGATGGCATTCCGGCGCCGGTCTACCCGTCGGGCGCGCTGGCACTGGCGAGTGCGGATATGCCAGCCGGCGAGCATCAGGTGACGCTTGAGTATGACGGCACCGTATTCAGCACGTTCGGCGCATGGCTGTCACTTGGCGCGTTGCTTGCCCTGTGCGGGATCGTGTTCATCTCACATCGCCGTGCGGGTGTCGCGTTGGTTGTGCTGCTCGGCCTGGGTGCGTCCACGTGGCTCTGGCAAGCGAGCGCGGCGCAGGCAGCGTATGTTGTGCAGCCGGTGCAGGCAACCTTCGACAGTCAGATTTCGCTGATCGGCTATCGTACCGATCGCGCATCGTATCATCCGGGCGACACGGCTGACGTGACGCTCTACTGGTTCGCGCGTCGCGCGCCCACCGAGAACTTCAAGGTATTCGTGCATCTCGATGCTGCGGCTGGGCGCGCCGGGCAGGCCGACGGCCAGCCGGGGCTGAACTTCTCGCCGACCACGCGCTGGCAGGCGGGCGAGATCATCGCCGACCCGTATCGCGTAAGGATCGCACAGACCGCGAAGCCCGGCGCGTACGATCTGCTGGCCGGCATGTACCGCACCCAGCCGGTGCAGAACCTGCCGGTCGAGTCGGCGGCCGCGACGCCGGACAACCGCGTGCGGCTCGGCACGCTGGAGATCGTGTCGCCATGACGCGGCTCGACGGCGTTCTGGCGCGCCTGCGCCTCTGGCATATCCTCGCCCTGTTCGCCGCGCTGGCGACATGGTCGTCGATCGTCGTTCCGCTTGGCGAAGGGCCGGACGAACTGCCGCACTTCACGATCATTCGCTACATCGTGCGGAACGGTCACCGCCCCGCCACACCGAACGAGCACGAGGCGTTCCAGCCGCCGTTGTACTACTTCATCAGCGCCGGGCTGACGTTCTGGATCAACACCGACGACTTCGTTATCAAGGCCAACGCGGACTACGACCCGGTCGCGCCCGATGCGCCAAAGACGCTGCTGCTGCACACCCGTGCCGAGGCGTTTCCATATCAGGGTTGGGCGCTGGCGTGGCATCTGATGCGCCTGACATCGGTGCTGATGGGCGTTGTCACCGTCACCGCGATCTACGCGACCGCGTTAGCGCTCTCCGGCGAGCGGCCTTTCGCGCTGGCTGCCGCCGTATGCACCGCGTTCCTGCCAGGCTTCATCTATATGTCGGCGGTCGTCAACAACGACGATCTGGCTACCATGTTCGCCGCTTTGCTCTGCTGGCAGTCGGTATCGCTGCTGCTGAGTTGCGCGCGGCTGACGGCCCGCCGCGCTGCCGCTATCGGGCTGCTGCTCGGGTTGGGATTCCTGTCCAAGACGAGTATGCTCGCGTTCGCGGCGCTGGTTGCGCCGGCGTTCGCCGCCGCCGCGTGGCTGCACAGCGGGCGGTTCATCGCCGGTGCGCGCGCCAGCCTGATCGCCTACGTCGTCGCGGTCGCGGTCAGTTTCTGGTACTTTGTGGACAATATCGCCGCGTTTGGCGACTGGCTTGGCTGGCCGCTGGTGCTGTCCGCCAACGCCGTGCGCACGCAGCAACTGGATCTCGGCGGCTGGTTGTCCGCGCTGGCGCAGGTCTATCGCAGCTTCTGGCTGGAGTGGATCGGCATCGCGCTGCCCGCGCCGCTGTTGGCGATTGTCAGCGTGTTTGCCGTGCTGGCCGCGCTCGGCCTGCTGTTGCGTGTTGCGCGCATGCCGCGCGACTGGCGCGTGCTCGCGCGCTCGCCGCGTTGGATGGCGGTGGCATGGCTGGCTGTGCTGGCGGCCATCATCGCCGCCTCGTGGATTCGCTGGACGCAGACGGTGCTCGGCACCGAACAAGCGCGGCTGTTCTACCCGGCGCTATCGCCGCTGGTGCTGGCGCTGGTATTCGGCTTGCGCGCCGTGCATCGCCGCCTGCCATGGGTGCTGGCCGGTGTGCTGTGTGTGCTGGCCGTCATTGCGCCGCCGCTCTTCTTCGCGCCCGCCTACGCCCCCGCGCCGCGTATCGCTGCGCTGCCGCCCGGCGCGCAGTCGATCAGCGCGACGTTCAAGGACAAGCTGCGGTTGATCGGCTGGGACGTGTCCGCCAAACGCGCCCGCCCGGGCGATGTGCTCAAAATCGGGTTATACTGGGAATCGTTGAAAGACCTGACTGACGATGACTGGCTGAAAATCCAGTTGCTCGATGCCGGCGACCGCTTCGTTGCGTTCAAGGATGGCTCGCCGTCGGCGGGGCGCGATTCGACCGACTCGTGGCGGCGCGGCGAGCGGATCGCATCGTTGCACCGGCTGGCCATGCCGCCCGACCTGCGGCCAGGCGTCTATCGCCTGACCGTCGGCATCCACCCGTATGGCCGCAAAAACTGGTTCCCGATCGACGAAGAAAATATGTGGATTGCGTTGAGCGACCAACTCGTGCTGACTGAGATTAGCGTCGAATGAAAACCGATCCACGCAGTGACACGAAGAAACACGAAATATCACAACTGTTTCCGTATCATAGGTACAACGGCAAACTGCCAGAGCCGTCCCTGTCGTCATGCCGGCACGGTGGCAGCCGGCATCCAGTTCTGCTTGTGGCAAATGTGCAGGCCACAGGCCAGGGCCTTTCCAAAGTCCGAGCCCAAGCTACCCCCATCCCAACCTTCCCCCGTTCGCAATTGCAGCGAACAGGGGAAGGAGCCAATTCCCTCTCCTGCGATGCCGTTTCTGCGTCGCGGGGGAGGGTAAGGGTGGGGGAGGTATTAACTTTGGAAAAGCCCTGGGCCACAGGCACAGTGCCTGGATTCCGGCTAAAATCATGCCGGAATGACGGGGTGGCGGGCCTGGGCCAACACACTTCCGGCATGCTCCCGCATCACTCGGTGCGCGCTTGCTGCCCGGCGGGACCGAGCCGGTGAAAAATCGCCTGCCCGACGCAACCCTGCTCGCGCTGCTGCTGGCGCTGCCGCTGCTCTTCCACTGGCGCATCCTGGCGCCGGGTGCGCTCGACCGCGGCTCGTTTCCGTCCGGCGACTTTGCCGAGCAGTTCTACGCGTTTGCACGCTTTGCGTACAACGAACTGTCGCACGGTCGCGTGCCGCTCTGGAATCCGTACACCTATGCGGGGCACCCGTTCCTCGCCGATGTGCAGTCCGCCGTCTTCTACCCGCCGTCGCTGCTGGTGATGCTCGCCGCGTCCGCGCTGGGCGGCTTTTCGCTGTTGGCGCTGGAGTGGCAAGCCGTCCTGCACTTCTCGCAGGCGGGCATCTTCACCTACCTTTTCGCGCGTGACGCCCTGGCGCGCATGTCGGACGTTGGCGTGACGACGCGCGTGCGCGGCGCAGCGTTCCTGGCGGCACTCGTTTTCACGTTCGGCGGCTACCTGACGTCGTACCCGTCGCAGCAACTGGCGGTGCTGGAGACCGACGTCTGGCTCCCATTGGTGCTGCTGGTGCTCGGCCGCACTTATCGCGCACGCACGGTGGGCTCTGGCGCGGCGCTGGCGGCTGGTTTCGTCTTTGGTATTGCGCTGCTGGCAGGGCACCCGCAGTCGGCGCTCTACGTGGGGCTGGCCAGCGCAGCGTATGCGCTTTTCACGGCCCGCATCGAGCGTGTGTCGTGGCGCGCGCTGCTCGTCTCGCTCGGTCTGTTCGGTGTTGCTGCGCTCGGCGTTTCAGCGATCCAGTGGCTGCCGAGCTTCGAATTCATGCGCCTGTCGTCGCGGCAGAGCCTCTCATACGATGATTACGCGCGCGGCTTCGACCTGCTCGACCCGTTGCAGATGCTGCTGCCCGGCTCGGTCAGCGCCTACTCGCCGCTCTACGCTGGCATCGTGCCGCTGGCGTTGGCGCTCATGGCGCCCGCTCTTTCGCGCCATGGGCGCAGACTGATCGCATTCTGGATCGGGCTAGCTGTCGTTGCACTGGCGCTCTCGTTCGGCGGCAACCTGTTCTTCTACCCGCTGCTCTATCTGTTTGCGCCGCTGTTTGCGCTGTTTCGCCAGCAGGAGCGCGCGGCGTTCCTGTTTTCGTTCGCGCTCGCGATGCTGGCCGGGCACGGCGCGCTCGCGCTCTGCGCGCCGCTGCCGCGCGGCCTGCATCGCCGCCTGCGCGCATTCAGCGGGTGGGCGTTTCGCGCTGTGGTACTTACCGCGGCGTTCTTCGTCCTGCTGTACTTTGCGTGGATGGTCGCCGAGCTTAAGCATGACAGCCCGTTCCGCGAGGCAAGCGAGCGCGCCGTCTGGCTGGCGTTGATGCTCGGCGGCCTGGCGCTGCTGCTCGCGTTCCGTCTGCGAATGCGCTGGCGCAGCGCGCGCCTGCTGGCGCTGGCGGCCGTTCTGGTGGGGCTTGACCTGTTCACGGTGAACTGGCAGACGAACTTCCAGCCGTTGCCGCCCGAGGCGCAGGTGCAGCCGCCGGCGTACCTATCGCTAATTCAGGCCGACGCGTCCGAGTTCCGCACCTACAATGAGTATCGCCTCTTCGGCAACTTCGGCGACACGTTCGACCTCGCAGACACCTGGGGCGCGAGCCCGCTGCGGCTGGCCGCCTACGAGCAGTTCCACAAGCTGCCGCTGGCGCGCGTCTGGGGTCTGCTCAACGTGAAGTATGTGATCACCTGGCGGCAGTCGCTGGCTGAACTGGGCGTCATGAGCGAGGTGATTGCTTCGCAGAAGATCAGCGACAAAGAGTCGACGTATGTGCATCGCCTGGCGAACGTCGCGCCACGCGCTGCGCTGGTCGGCGTGGTGGACGTGGTGCCGGGGCAGGCTGAGGCGATGGCGCGGCTCGGCGCGCCGGAGTTCGACTTCGCGCGGCAGGCGATCGTGCCCGCGCCGGTGGCAGTGAATGCTCCCGATATACGGGGCGGCGTCACGCTGCTGTCTCGCACCGCGAACGGCTCGACGTGGCAGGTGAACGCCAGCCGCAGCGCCCTGCTGGTGCTGGCCGAGAACGATTACCCCGGCTGGCGGGCGCTGGTGGACGGCGTCGATGCGCCCATCGCGTGCGCCAACGTCATCATGCGCGCGGTCGTCGTGCCGGCCGGCACGCACCGGGTCGAGTTTGTGTTTGACCCGCCCGTCGTCAAGCTCGGCGCGGCCATCTCGCTGTTCACGCTTGCCGCGCTGGGTGCGGTCGCCCTGTGGTCGCGCCGGAGGCATGCCGCGTGAAGCGCTATCGCGTGCCTCTGCTGCTGTCCCTGCTCGGCTGGGCGACGCACCTGTTCCGCGCCGATGCGCAGTCTCTGCGCGGCGACGAGTCGTTTGACGTGCTGTTTGCCCTGCAGCCGCTTGGCGAGATCTTCTATCAGGATCGCTTCAACCAGATCTACCCACCTCTTTATCACACGCTCGACCATTTCTGGCTGCTACTGGCCGGCACCTCGCAGCTCAGTGCCCGCTTCATCGCGCTGGCTGCAGGCGTCGCGCTTGTGCCGCTGACGTACCGGCTGGGCCGCACCCTGCTCGGCGAGGCGGCGGCGCGGCTGGGGGCGCTCTTGGTAGCTCTGCACCCGTTCCTGATCTGGCACTCGCAGGACGGGCGCATGTACACCCTGCTCGCCGCGCTGGCGCTGGCCTCGGCGCTGGTCGCGGAGCGCATCTGGCGCTCGGCGGGCGGGCGTGTAGGGCTGGCGCTCTGGACGGCGTATCTCCTGCTGACGACGCTCAACATCCTCAACCATTACTTCGCCTACTTCGCGGTGTTCGCCATCAACGTGGTCGCGTTGCTGCTCTGGTGGCGTCGCCGCTGGCCATTGGGGTTCTACCTGCGCTGGTTCCTTGTCAATGCGCTGGCCGGCGTGGTCGCCATCATCTGGTTTGCCCTCGCCTGGGCGCGCATCGCCGGGCATAGCGAGCCCTGGATCGAGCCGGTCTCGCCGCTCGACGTGCTGGGGCGCAGCGCGCTGGCGTACTCGCTCGGCACGACGGTCGAATGGGCGCAAGCGTGG
Source organism: Chloroflexota bacterium (assembly GCA_016235055.1). Classification (NCBI taxonomy): domain Bacteria; kingdom Bacillati; phylum Chloroflexota; species Chloroflexota bacterium. The sequence continues at coordinate 83,174 of JACRMK010000007.1, forward strand.
CCGTTCGTCGGTGTCATGCTCGGGCTGGCTGTGCTCGGCGCACTGGCGGTGGCCCGCGGCGCACCGTATGAGCGTGAGCGTTCCGCGCTGACGGCGCTCGGCATCCTGACTGTGTTGCCGCTGGCGCTGATCTATGCCGGCTCGCTCTTCCGCCCGATGTACGATGAGAAGTTCCTGATCTTCATCGTGCCGTTCTACATGCTGCTCGCGGCGCGCGGCCTGCTGGCGCTGGGCCGCTGGCGCTGGCCGCTGTTCGCTGTGGCAAGCGCCGGCATGCTGCTCGCGCTGGTCAACTACCACACGGACCCTCGCTTCGCCAAAGCGCCGCCTTGGCGCGAGACAGCACAGGCGATCCTGTCGCAGGCGCAGCCCGGCGATGTGGTCGTATACAACTTCCCCGACCCGTCGATGCCGTACCAGATTGGCGACCGCCTGCCGATCGTCCTGGTGCCGGGGCAGGGACCGGGCGACCCGGCGGTCGCCAGGCCGCTTGGGCCGGAATCGGTCGAGCCGGAACTGGACCGGCTGGCCGGCGCGTACAACCGCATCTGGTTCGTGCCGCAGCCCGCGCCGAACTGGGACCGCGACGGCGTGACCGGGCAGGTGCTAACGCGCTTCGCCGACCGCGACTACGAGACGTCGTTTGGCTCGCTGCGGCTGGAGCGTTATCTCTCGCCGCGCGCGTATCAGGCGCTCTGGTCGCCGATTGGCGCGGCGTTTGGCGATGGCATCGAGTTGCTGGCGTACCGTGCCGCGCGCGTACCCGGCGCCGTCCGGCTCACGCTGTACTGGCGGGCGGCGCGTGTGCCGGCCAAAGACTACACCGTCTTCGCGCACCTGCTGAACGAGGCCGGCGCGCTGGCGGCCCAGCAGGACAACCCACCGGTCGGCGGGTCGTATCCGACGACGCAGTGGGTGCCGGGCCGCACGATTGTCGACCGCTATGATATAATAATGAGTACCGATCTGCCCTCGGGCCGCTACCGTTTCGAGGTCGGCCTGTACGATGCGGGCGGCACGCGCCTCCGCGCCGGCAACGACGATAAGGTCGTTTTCGGCGATTTCAGGCCGTAATGTGCCCGTGCAGCACCGGTCGCTGTCATGTTGAACTCTCTCCGCTGGGCGTCTGCCCCGCTTCTGCTCACCATCGCGCTGGTCGGCATCGCCGCCGGCGCGCTTGTGGCGTTTGTCAACCCGCTGATCGGCTTCGCCGCGCTCGTTGGGCTGCTTGGCGCATCCGTGCTGGCGCGCGACGCGCAGTGGGGCCTGTACGGCGTCATGGCGATCGCCACGCTCCTGCCGTTTGCGGCGATTCCGCTCAATATCGGCTTCAACCCGACGTTCCTCGACATCGTCACGCTACTGCTCGTCGCGGTCTGGCTGGTGCAGGTGGCGACTGGGCGGCGCGCCGGCTGGCACACCACCGCGCTCGACCTGCCGGTGCTGCTCTTCCTCGCGCTGGCGTTGACGGCGTTCATTCTCGGTCTCGGCGCGGCCGGCGTCAGCGTCGCCACCCTGCGCCGCTTCGTCGAAATCCTGATGGCGATCGGCGCATACTTTGTCGTCGCCAATGTGCTGCGCGCGCGTCCCGATCTGGAACGCGCCGCCAAAGTGCTACTGGCGCTCGGCTTCGCCGCCTCGCTGATCGGCATTATCCTGTACGTCATCCCGGACGCGCTGGCCAACCAGTTGCTCAACACCTTGCGCGTCGTGCGCTACCCAACCGGCAACGTGCTGCGCTACATCGAGGACGATCCGTCTCTGCCCAAGCGTGCCATCGCCACCGCAGTGGATCCGAATGTGCTGGGCGGTCTGCTGATCCTGATGATCTCGTTGGCCATCCCGCAGTGGTTTTCGCCGCGCCGCCTGTTCCGTCGCGAACTGATCGTGGCGATAGTCGCGGCGACCGGCCTGTGCCTGCTGTTGACGTTCTCGCGCGGCTCGCTGCTCGGCGCGGGGGTGGCCGTCGGGTTCATCCTGTTCGCCCTGCTCTCGCGGCGCATGCCGCCGCTGGTCGCCGCCGTCATAACGGGGGGCAGCATCGTGCTGGGCGCCGCGCTCGTCTTCGGTCTGCTGTGGGTGCTGCCGTGGACGCAGTCGTACGCGACGCACCTGGTCGAGGGCATCCTGGGGCAGGATCGCGCCACGCAGATGCGCTTCGGCGAGTATAAGGATGCACTCAATCTGATCGCGCGCTACCCGTGGTTCGGCGTCGGCTTCACCGGCGTGCCGGATGTCGATCTCTACGTCGGCGTATCGTCGCTCTACCTGCTGATGGCGTCGCGCATGGGGTTGATCGGCCTGGCATCGTTTGCCATCGTGATCGTGGTCTTCTTCACCAATCGCTGGGTCGTCTTCAAGCGCGCGGCGGAGATCGATCCGATCCTGCTCGGCGCGCTGGCGGCGGTGCTCGGCGCGCTGGTCGGCGGCATTTTCGATCATTACTTTTTCAACCTGGACTTCCCGCACTCCGTCACGCTCTTCTGGCTGTTCGTCGGCATGGCGATGAGCGCGCATTCGGCGGATGGCAATGATGTGTAGGGGCACACTGCGTGTGCCCCGTGGGTTGTGCACCACCGGCGCGTGCAACGCGCCCCTACGGCGAATGGTGGCGATGCGCGCACTCGAGGGATGACGACCATGCGTAGGGGCACACTGCGTGTGCCCCGTGGGTTGTGCACCACCGGCGCGTGCAACGCCGGGCGCATGCCATGCGCCCCTACGGTGGTGTGTAGAGATTGACACGATGGATTTCACGCTTTCCGCGCTGAATGGCGATGGGCCGGTCACGGTGGGCCGCTGGCGGCGGCAGGCCGGCGAGCGTGTCGCAATCGGCGAGCCGTTGCTGGAAGCGCACTCGGCGCGCTTCGATTGGGATATTCCGGCGCCGTGCGACGGTGTGCTTGAAACAGTCGCTGCGTCGGCCGGTGCGCTGGCGACGCCGGGCGACCGGCTGGCGTTGATCCGTCCCGACAGCGTGGCCACGGCGCGGCCGGCGCGTATCTCGCCGCTGGCGGCGCGCATGGCCGCTGCATATAGCCTGCCGCTGGATCGTGTGCCTTCGACCGGGCGAATCGAGCGCGCCGATGTGCTGGCGGCACTGGCAGCGCGCGAAGCACAGGCTGCTGATACGATTCGCCCGCTGACGACGGCGCAGCGCGAGCGTGCCGAGCGTGTGGCGCGCATCGCGCGCGACGTGCCGCACGGCACCGTTACGGCTGCGCTGGATCTGAGCGCGATCGCGGCCGAACGCGCGGCGATGCAGCCGGCGTGGGCGCGGCGCGAGCGCGTGGCATTGGACGATCTGGCCTTCCTGGTTCACGCGGCGGTGGCCGCGCTGTTGGACGTGCCGGAATGTAACGCGACGGTCACAGCCGATGGCGTGCGCTTGCACCGCACTGTTCACGTTGCGATCTCGATTGATGATGGTACGGCTCTGCCGCGTGCTGGCGTGATTGCGAACGCCGAGCGCTATAACATTGTCGGCATCGCGCGGCGGCTGTCACAGGCACAGACCGATGGTTCGCTTGAAGGCGGCACGCTGACGATTCGTTCGCGAGCCGCGCTGCTGGCGACCGATCTGGTTGCCGACGGGCAGACCGCCGTGCTGAACATCGGCCCGGTCGTGGCGCGCGCGGTGGCGGCAGGTGAAGCGGAAACTCAAGTTCATCCGGTCGTGCACGTCAGCCTGACATGCGACCGGCGCGCGGTGAGCGATGCCGCCGCGCAGCGATTCTTGGAGCGGCTAGCGACTAGCAGCTAGCAACTAGCCTGGGAGAGTGCAAGGTGATGTTGGACATTGTGAAGGTGCCGGATCCGATCCTGCGCCAGCGGGCCAAGAAGGTGGCGAAGGTGACCCCGGCGGTGCAGAAACTGCTCGACGACATGGCTGAGACGATGCGCGAAGCGCCCGGCGTCGGGCTGGCCGCGCCGCAGGTCGGCGTGCTCCAGCGACTGATCGTCGTCGATGTGCAGCCGGACGAGGAAGAGCCGGAAGCGCAGTCAGGCTTCTTCCGGCTAGTCAACCCGGAGATCCTGAAGGCGAGCCGCGACATGGAGGAAGGGCCGGAAGGCTGCCTCTCCATTCCGGGCTATCAGGGCGATATCGAACGACACGTTTGGGTCGAGGTTCGCGCGCTGGATCATACGGGCAAGCCGTTCCGCATGAAGGCGCGCGGCTACCTGGCGCGCGTCATACAACACGAGATCGACCACCTCGACGGCATCCTGTTCCTCGACCGGCTCAAGAGCGCGGACAAGCTTTACAAGCTGGAGCCGCAGGAACCGCACGCGGAACCGGCGTAGTTCACCATGAAGATACTCGCGGTTGATGTTGGCACCGGCACGCAGGATATCCTGCTGTTCGACAGCACGCGCGCCATCGAGAACTGCCTCAAGATGGTCATGCCGTCGCCGACGGCGCTGGTTGCTGACGCCATCCGGCAGGCGACGGCCAAGCGCCAGCCGGTCGTGCTGACCGGCACGCTCATGGGCGGCGGGCCGTCGAACTGGGCCGCCGACGACCATATGCGGGCGGGACTGCGCGTCTACGCCACGCCGCAGGCGGCGCTGTCGTTCAACGACGAACTCGAAGCGGTTGCGCGCAGCGGCATCCGGATCATTTCGGACGACGAGGCGAAGCGGCTCAAGCGCGTCAAGCGCATTGAGATGCGCGACTTCTATCTGCCGCAGATCACCTGGGCGTTCGAGTCGTTCGGGCTCTCGCTCGACGACGTGGATGCATACGCCGTCGCGGTCTTCGACCACGGCAACGCGCCCGCCGGCGCCTCCGACCGCCGTTTCCGCTTCGACTTCATCGCCGAGGCGCTCACGGGCGGCGGGAAGCTCTCGGCGTTCGCGTTCCCACGCGACCGCATCCCGCCGCGCATGACGCGCATGCAGGCCACCGCAAGCTCAGTGGAAAACGACAAGCCGCTGCTGATGATGGACACCGCGCCGGCCGCCGTGCTCGGCGCGCTGGAAGACCCGCGCGTGCGCGCCCTGCCGCGCGCCGTGATCGCCAACGTCGGCAACTTCCACACGCTGGCGTTTAACATGGGCGACGGCCAGGTGCGCGGCGTGTTCGAGCACCATACCGGCGAACTGACGGCCGCCGAGCTTGAGGCATATCTGCAGAAGCTGGCGCGCGGCGAGGTGACCAACGACGAGGTCTTCAACGACATGGGGCACGGCGCGCTCGTGTTCGACGCGGCGGCGCCCGCGCCGTCCGACTATGTAGTGATCGGCCCGCGGCGCGGCCTCCTGCGCGGTTCCGCGCTCCAGCCGTATTTCGCCGTGCCGCATGGCGACATGATGATCGCCGGCTGCTTCGGCCTCGTCCGCGCCTTTGCCGACCACGCCCCCGACTGGAAGGACGAGATTGAGAAGGTTCTCGGACAATGAGCGGGTCGCGCTCGTCCTGACCGGCTTCGCCCTTCTCGCCGTCATATACGGCCTCGTCACGCCGATTTTCGAGGGCTACGACGAGGACTCGCACTTCGCGTTTGTCCAGTATGTCGCGAGCGGGCGCGGCCTGCCTCGCCAGCCCGCCGCCGAATACCCGCACCTCGCCAAGCACGAGGCTAACCAGCCCCCGCTGTACTATCTGCTGTCCGCGCCGCTGATCGCCTGGCTCGATACGAGCGACCTGCCCGCCCGCCTCGTCGACAACCCGCACGCCGTCTATTACCCGCCGCCGTACCCGGACAACCAGAACGCCGTGGTGCACCACGACGACGAAGGCTTCCCGTGGCAGGGCGCGGTGCTGGCGGTGCACCTGGTGCGGCTGTTCTCGGTGCTGTTCGGTGTCGGCACCCTTGCCTGTACGTTTGCGCTCGCCCGCACGCTCTTCCCGGCCGAGCCGACGCTCGTCTGGGGCGCGCTCGTCGTGAACGCGCTGATTCCCTCGTTCATTTTTAGCTCCGCGCTGGTCAGCAATGACGGCCTGGTCACGTTCATGTCGGCCTTGGCGCTGTTGCTGCTCGCCCGGCTCTGGCGCGCGTCGTACCGCGATGGCGACTATATCGTGCTGGGCAGCGTGCTCGGCGCGGCGGCGCTCTCGAAGCTGAGCGGCCTCTGGGTCTGGCCGTTTGCCGCACTGGTGCTGGCCGCGCTCGGCCTGTACCGTCGGCAGATCGCGCGCTACTTGCGCGGCGGCCTGATCGCCTTCACCGTCGGGGCAATCATCAGCGGCTGGTGGTACGCGCGGAACTGGGTGTATTATAGAGATGTCACCGGCCTGAACGTCCTGCTCGATATGATCGGGCGGCGCGGCAAGAACTTCACCCTGCTCGACTTCCTGCCGGAGACCGAAGGTATCCGCTGGTCGTTCTGGGCGCTGTTCGGCTGGTTCAATGTGCCGGTCGCCGACTGGCTGTACCGCCTGTATGACGCAGCGCTACTCGTCGCCCTGGCGGGGATGGCCGTCTGGACAGTGCGTGCCGCGCGGCAGAAGCGCTGGGCCGAGCTTGGCTCGCTGGCGCTCGCCGCCGGGTGGTTCCTGACGATCGTGGCTGCGCTCGTCAACCTGAATATGCAGACGATCGTCGCGCAGGGGCGGTTACTGTTCCCGGCGCTCTCGGCCATCGTGATTCTGTTCGTGCGCGGCTGGCTCGTCTGGTTGCCGCCGGCGCAGCGGTGGGCGCGCTGGGCGACGCGCGGCGCGTTGGCGGCGATGCTCGTGCTGGCGATTTACGTGCCGTTTGGCGTCATCGCGCCAGTCTACGCCACGCCCGACTCGCTGATGCTGGCGCAGGCGCGCACCCAGGCGCCGCAGGCGGTTGATGCCCGGATCGGCGACGACGTGACCCTACTCGGCGTCGCGCTTGATGCATCCGTTCTGCGCCCCGGTGAGACGGTGTGGGTGACGCTCTGCTGGCGCGCGGAGCGCAGACCGTCTGAAAACGACCTGTTGTTCGTGCAGTTGCTCGTCGATGGCGACCTGATCGCCGCGCAGAAAGACACGTACAACGGCAACGGCAACTTTCCGACCGGGATCTGGCCGGCGGGCATCGTCTTCTGCGAGCGGGTCCCGCTGGATGTGCGGGTCAGCGCGCCGGACTCGGCGGCGACTGCGTTGGTTATCGGGTTAGCGCGCCAGAATGGTGAGCGTCTACCGGTCATGATCGCCGGCAAGCCATCGGGCGACGCGGTCCGTGTGCCGGCGCCGCCGCTCGCCGTGGCGGCCGGGCAGCAGCGGCTTACCTACGATTGGGGCCATGCGGTGATGCTGACCGACTACCGGCTCGACCGCGCGGTTGTCGCGGCGGGCGGCACGCTCGACCTGACTCTGCGCTGGCGTCTACTGTCGCTGCCGGCGGGGGGCCTCGTGGCGACGGTGCAGGTCTTCGACGAGCGTGGCGTGCGCGTGGCGCAAAGCGATGCGCGGCTCGATCTGCCGCAGGCGCCCGGCGCGGAGTGGGAAGAGCAGCGCGATCTGAAAATCACGCCGGACGCGAAGCCCGGCGTCTATGATCTGCGGGTCGGCCTCTACGAGTCGGGCCGTGGCAGGAACCTGCCGTCGTACCGCGGCCAGTTCGCTCTCGGTGGCGGCTTGCTCTCGCTCTGGAAGATCCGCGTGCCGTAGCGTATGCAGGTGGTGGGGATCGCATGAATCGCATCGAATACACGCACGGGGATGCCGCATGGTTGGAGATCATCCAGCCGCTCTGGGAGAAGCTGAAACGGCACCATGAGCAGGGCTCGCGGCATTTCGCACAGATCTACCGGCAGTTCACATTCGAGCAGCGGCTGCAAAAGTTTCGGGATAGCGGCGCCAGCGCATTTCGCGTCGAGTTGGCCCGCGATTCGGGCGATATGCGGCTCGCCGGATACTGTGTGAGCATGGTTCGCCCGAATGACACCGGCGAGATCGATTCGCTGTATGTGGATGAGCCCTACCGCGGCGCGGGCATCGCCGACACGCTGATGCGCCGCGGCCTCGACTGGCTGAAGGCCAGCGGTGCGCGTTACATCGAAATCAACGTGGCGGCCGGCAACGAAAGTGTCCTTAGCTTCTATGCGCGCTATGGCTTCTATCCGCGCCATACGACGCTGGCCGAAAAGCAAGTGCCGCCGGCGGCGCCCAAATCCTAATGACAGATGCGACAACTATGTGGCAACATTACCATCAACCGGCCAGCCTCGCTGAGGCGCTCGACCTGCTGGCGCAGTATCGCGAGCAGGCGCGCATCGTCAACGGCGGCACCGATCTGCTAATCGAAATCGAGCGCAAGCTGCGCGCGCCGCAAGCCGTCATCGACATCAGTCGTATCGCGGGGCTGGATGTGATCACGGTGGACGCCGGCACGGTGCGGCTCGGCGCGGGCGTGACGCACAATCAGGTCGTCGCGCACCCGTTTCTGCGCGAGCGGGCGTTCGCGCTGGCGCGCGCCTGCTGGGACGTCGGCGCGCCGCAGATTCGCAATCGCGGCACCGTCGCGGGCAACCTGGTCACCGCCTCGCCCGCCAACGATACGATTACGCCGCTCTGGGCGCTCGGCGCATCGGTTGTCCTGCGCAGCGCACGTGGCACGCGCACGCTGGCGCTGCCGGAGTTCTATCAGGGCGTGCGCCGCACGGCGCTCGAACCGGACGAGATGCTCGTCGAGGTTGCGTTCCCACTGCCCGATGCCTCGGCGCGCAGCACGTTCCATAAGCTCGGCCTGCGCCGCGCGCAGGCGATCTCGGTGATCAACGTCGCTGCGCTGCTCGTGCTGGACGGCGGCACGGTGCGCTCGGCGCGCATCACACTCGGCGCGGTCGCGCCGACGATCGTCGAGGCGGTTGAAGCTGGGCGCTATCTGGCGGGCCGCGTGCTAGACGATGCGGCGATTGCCGAGGCGTCGCGGCTGGCGATGGATGCCGCGCGACCGATCGACGACGTGCGCGGCCCGGCTGCGTACCGCCGCGCCATGGTCGGTGTGCACGTTGCACGCGCCTTGCGCGAACTGCGCGACGGTCGCGAGCGCGACGATTTTCCCGCGCATCCGGTGATGCTCTGGGGCGTGAGCGGCGGCCGCTTCCCGCCTGTGTCAGCGGCGGTGCCCGACCGCGCGCCGATCGAGGTGTCAGTCAACGGGCAACAATACGTCTCGGCGACCGGCTACGACAAGACGCTGCTGCGTTTCCTGCGCGAAGACCTGCACCTGATTGGCACCAAGGAAGGCTGTGCCGAGGGCGAGTGCGGCGCGTGCACCGTGCTGTTGGACGGCATCGCCGTGATGGCGTGCCTGGTGCCGGCGGCACGCGCGCACGGCGCACAGATCGTCAGCGTTGAAGGCATCGGCAGCGGCGGGCAGTTACACCCCGTACAGCGCGGCCTGATCGAGTCGGGCGGCGTTCAGTGCGGTTACTGCACGCCGGGCTTCGTCGTCAGCGGCGCGAGCCTGCTGGCCGAAACGCCCGCGCCGACGACGGACGAGATCAAGCAGGCGTTCACAGGCAACCTGTGCCGCTGCACCGGCTATGTGAAGATCGTGGACGCCGTCGCGCGTGCAGCGCAGGAAGCCCACTCATGACGCGCGAGAAACTGCTCGGCGCGCTGGGCGAATCGCACACACGCGTCGACGCGGCCGGCAAAGTGACCGGCGCGGCGGAGTATCCCGGGGACATCGACCGGCCGGGCCAACTCTGGCTCAAGACGCTCTACGCCAGGCGGCCGCACGCGCGTATCAAGCGGCTCGATACCGCGCGCGCGGAACGCGCCGACGGCGTTGTGCGCGTCTTCACGGCGCGCGATATTCCGGTCAACGAGTTCGGTCTGATCATGTTCGACGCGCCGGTGCTGGCGCACGATGTCGTGCGCTGGATCGGCGAGAAGGTTGCGCTGGTCGTCGCCGAGAGCGAGGCGCAGGCCGCCGCCGCGCTCGACCTGATCGATGTCGAGTACGAGGATCTGCCGGCCATTACCGACCCGCACGATGCGCGCAAGCCGGGCGTGTCGGACATCAACCCGCTGCACCCCGGCAACCTGCTGAAGCATATCCCGATCCGCAAGGGCGATGTGGCGCGCGGGTTTGCCGAGTCCGACGTGATCGTCGAAGGCGAGTACTATACGCCGATGCAGGAGCACGCCTACCTCCAGCCCGAGGCGGGCATTGCGTACATGGACGACGAAGACCGCGTAACGGTGCAAGTCGCCGGGCAGTGGACGCACGAGGACCGACAGCAGATCGCCCATGCGCTGGAACTGCCCGAAGAGCGCGTGCGCGTGATCTACCCGGCGATCGGCGGCGCGTTCGGCGGCCGCGAGGACATGAGCGTGCAGATCATTCTCGCGCTCGCGGTGTGGCGGCTGGCGCAGGCCGACATTCATCGCCCCGTCAAGACGATCTGGTCGCGCGAAGAGTCGATCCTGTCGCACCACAAGCGGCACCAAACGTGGATCCGCGCGCGCTGGGGCGCGAAGCGTGACGGCACACTCGTGGCGGCGCAGGTCGAGGTGCTGGCCGACGCCGGTCCGTATGCGTACACGTCGACCAAAGTGCTGGGCAACATGGCGGTCGGCTGCGCCGGGCCGTACCACTGGCCGCACGCGCAGATCGACGCCTATGCCGTGGCCACGAATAACATCCCGTCGGGTGCGTTTCGCGGCTTCGGCGCGCCGCAGGCGCACTTCGCCGCCGAACAGCAGATGAACAAGCTGGCCGAAGCGCTCGGCATCGACCCGGTCGCGCTGCGGCTGAAGAACGTCCTGCGCGAGGGACAGTTGACGACGACGCAGACGCCGCTGCCGGGCGGCCCGGTCGCGCTGCCGCAGGTCGTCGCGCGCTGCGCGGAGGCGGCCGCTTGGGAAGCAAACCGTACACGCCCGCCGCGATCCGGTCCGGTCGTGCGCGGACGCGGCTTCGCCTGCGCATTCAAGAACATCGGCTTCTCGTTTGGTGTGCAGGAAGGCGCCAGCGCCACCGTCGAGATCCACGGCACCAACGAAATCACCGGCGCAACGCTGAGCATCGCCGCGGCGGACTGCGGGCAGGGCTCGCACACGGCGTTGACTCAGATGTGCGCGGAACTGCTTGGGATCGACGTGGCGCAGGTGTCGCTCGTCGCGTCCGACACGGCGACCAGCGAAAGCTTCGGCAGCGCCAGCGCCTCGCGCTCGACCTTCATGGCCAGCAACGCGATTCGCGGCGCAGTGCAGCAGGCGCTTCAGGCATGGACGGAAGAGGAGCGGCCAGCGCGTGCGACCTACCGCTACGACGCGCCGTACACCGAGAACTTCGACCCGCTCACCGGCAAGGCCAAGCCGAACATCGCCTATGGTTATGTGGCGCAGGCGGCCGACGTGGACGTGGATACCGAAACGGGGCAAGTGCACGTGCGGCGCGTCTGGTGCGCGGACGATGTCGGCAGAGCGGTCAACCCGCAGTTGATCGAGGGCCAGATCGAAGGCGCGATTACACAGGCGGTCGGCTTCGCCGTCACCGAGAACTTCGTCACGCGCGATGGCCGCGTGTTGACACCGCACTTCAGCACCTACCTGATCCCCGGCGTGCTCGACGCGCCCGAGCGCGTCGATTCCGTCATCCTGGAGTACCCGGACGACGAGGGTGCCTGGGGTGTGCGCGGCATGGCCGAAATGCCGTTCATCCCGCTCGCCCCGGCCGTCACCGCCGCCGTGCACGATGCGACTGGCATCTGGTTCGACGCGCTGCCGCTGGCGCCGTGGAGGGTGTGGGAGAGACAACGGACGAGAAACGGACAAACGGACACGCGACACCGGACGTAGAACGGACAAACGGATGGGAACTCACAAGCGGACTAACAAGGGAGTCGTCATCAATGGCGCAACAACCTCCCGGAATGCGGAAACCCGGCCTGGCAGCCGGTGCCCCGCATGCTGATCTGACCTATCAAATCATCGGGTTGGCCATACAAGTGCGTGATGATCTCGGGCCTGGTCACCGCAAAGCCGTTTATCATAACGCATTGCGGGCGCGCTTTGCAGGAAAACTCGATTTTGCGGATGAGCCGCGTCTTGCGGTTCTCGATGAAGATAGCAATGTCGTATTCAAATACAAGCCAGACTTTGTCATCGCCGGCGAAGTCATCGTTGAAATCAAAGCACATTCGCACCCACTGACACGGAATGAAGTTGCACAAGTACTCGACTACTTTGCAGCCTCGGACTGCAATGTGGCTTTGTTGATCAATTTTGGCCGCTTCCGCCTTGAGTGGAATCGCCTTTTTCCACCCGGGAAGATTCTAGAGCATCGGGAGTCACGACAGCGCAAGGGCACGAATCGTCCGCCCAATCCGTGAGTAACGGAACAGATGCCGGCGCCGTCCGTTCGTCCGACGCGTGTCCGTTGTCTCGTCCGTTTGTCCGTTGCATGTCCGTTGTCATATCCGTTGACAAGAGGAACTACACCCATGAACCACTTCTCAACCCTTAAACCGCTGCTGCTGCAAACCGACTCCAAGATCGTGTTGCTCGTGATGGACGGTCTGGGCGGCCTGCCGCGCGAGGCCGGCGGCCTGACCGAGTTGGAGACGGCGCGCACGCCGAATATGGATGCGCTCGCCGCGCACGGCCAGCTTGGCCTCAGCGTGCCAATCGCGCCCGGCGTCACGCCCGGCAGCGGCCCGGCGCATCTCTCGCTGTTCGGTTATGATCCGCTCGAGTTCGTCATCGGACGCGGCGCGTTGGAAGCGCTCGGCGTCGGCTTCCATCTCACCGACCGCGACGTTGCCGCGCGCGGCAACTTCTGCACCGTCGACGCCGCCGGCAACGTCACCGACCGGCGCGCCGGACGCATCGCGGACGAGGTGAACCGGCGCTTGTGCGGCATCCTGTCGCAGATCAAGGTCGATGGCGCTACGATCATCGTCAAGTCGGTCAAAGAGCACCGCTTCGTGCTGATCATGCGCGGCGACGGGCTGTCGGGCGATCTGTCGGAGACCGACCCGGGCGTACTCGGACGCCCGCCCGCGCCGGTCGCCGCCGGGTCGCCGGCGGCGGTGCGCGCAGCCGCTGTTGCCAACGAGTTCGTCGCCAAAGCGCGCGATCTGCTCAAGAATGAGCACCCGGCCAATATGGTGCTCATGCGCGGCTTCGCCAAACATCCCGGCTTCCCGACGTTCGATCAGGTCTACGGCCTTAAGGCGGGCGCGGTCGCCGTCTACCCGATGTATCGCGGGCTGGCGTCGCTGCTCGGCATGAGCCTGCTGGAGACCGGCCCGACGATCGCCGACGAGTTCCGCACGGTCGCCGCGCACTGGAATGACTACAACTTCTTCTTTGTTCACGTCAAGAAGACCGACTCGATGGGCGAGGACGGCAACTTTGACGGCAAGGTGCACGTTATCGAGGACGTCGATGCCGCGTTGCCGATTCTGACCGCGCTCAAACCCGATGCGCTGCTGATCACCGGCGATCACTCGACGCCGGCGACGTTCAAGTCGCATTCGTGGCATCCGGTGCCGACGCTGCTCTCCTCGGTCTGGTGCCGCGGCGAAGGTGCGGTCAAGTTCGGCGAGCGCGACTGCTTGCGCGGCGCGTGGGGCGCCTTCCACGCGACGAGCATCATGCCCGAATTGATGGGGCATGCCGGCAAACTGGCGCGCTACGGAGCGTAAGCAGGCACTTGTGTATAATGGCGTTGGAGGAAATGATGAAGACCAACGGTAACCGGGCCCGCGCGCCGCGCCTCATGCGCGAGACGCTCGGCGGTGCGTCCTATGAATACTACCCGCTGGGGCGGCATGTCGTCGCCGCGCCGGGCATCTGCGGCGGCAGGCCGACGTTCAAATACACCCGCATCGAAGTCAAACTCGTGCTTGACCTGCTTGCCGCCGGTTGGACGATTGAGCGTGTTGTGGCCGATTACCACCGGCCGGAGGTCACGCGGGCGGCGATCCGTGAAGCGATCGGCATGGCGGGGAAAGCCCTGGTTAAGTCCGCGTCGGTTCTCCAGATTGCCGCGTGATTGTTCTTGACGAGCAGATCGATCGCCGGAGCATCGCGACCGGCGTTGCGGCCTGGTATTCGGGCAGGGTTGTCTCGATAAAGCACTTGCGCCCGCGCACCGTCATCAAAGACGATTCCATCGAACTCCTGCTACGGGCAGTTCGGAGCCCGGCATTTGTTACCATCAACCTCAGAGACTTCTGGCAGGTGATGCACGCCAGTCCACGTTACTGCGTCATCTGCATCGACTTGCCGCAATCGCAAGCCGAGGAGATTCCGGCGTTACTGCGACGACTCTGCACGTTATCCCGATTCAGAACCAGGGCATTGCGCATGGGCACTGTTATCTGTGTTCGCCCTACCCGTATCGAATACTATCAAGCCGAGAGGACGCTCGTAACTACCGCATGGTGAGTTGCAGAGCCGAAAGGTAAGCCCGTGGACCTCCCCAAACTGCTCTCCGTTGCGCGCGGCGACGAGCCGGCCGATCTGCTGATCAAGAACGCACGGCTGATCAACGTCTTCTCGACGGAGATCTACGACGCCGACGTGGCCGTGCTGGACGACCGCATCGCGGGTATCGGCAAGGAGTACACGGCGCGCGAAACCGTCGACGTGAAGGGTATGTACCTTGCGCCGGGTTTCATCGACGGCCACATTCACATCGAATCCTCGATGATGAAGGTCTCGGAGTTCGCGCGCGCGGTCGTGCCGCACGGGACGACCGCCGTCGTCGCCGACCCGCACGAGATCGCCAACGTGCTCGGCCTCGATGGCATCCGCTACATCCTCGAATCGGCCAAGGACGGCCCAATGAGCGTGTACGTCATGCTCTCGTCGTGCGTGCCCGCCACGCACATGGAGACGAGCGGCGCGCGCCTGACCGCCGAGGATCTGCAGCCGTACCTCAACCACAAATGGGTGCGCGGCATCGCCGAGTTGATGAACTATCCTGGCGTGGTGAATGGCGACCCCGATATGCTCGCCAAACTCCAGATCGGCCGTGGTATGCGACTGGACGGCCACGCGCCCGGCCTGACTGGCAAAGGGCTGAACGCGTACGTGGCGGCCGGCGTTGGCTCCGACCACGAGAGCACCACACTGGCCGAGGCGCGCGAGAAGCTGCGGCTGGGCCAGTACGTCATGGTGCGCGAGGGCACGACCGCCAAGAACATGCAGGCGCTGCTGCCGCTGATCAATCGCGACAACAGCCGCCGCTTCATGTTCGTGAGCGACGACCGCCACCCGGACTATCTGATGGGTCTCGGCCACATGGATCACTCGATCCGCATGGCGGTCAGCCTGGGGCTGGATCCGATCACGGCCATCCAGATGTGCACCTGCAACACGTCCGAATGGTTCAACCTGCGCAACGGCGGCGCGATCATGCCGGGCTACTTCGCCGACATGGCCGCGTTCACGGACCTCAAGCAGATCGACGTGCGTATGGTCTGGCGCGGTGGACGGCTGGTCGCGCGCGACGGCGCGCTGCTGCCCGGCATCAAAGGCGGGCGCGATGTGCTGATCCGCTCAGCCATGAACGTCGCGTGGGACCGGGTGGACTTCAAGGTCAAGGCGGCCGGCTCGCACATGCGCGTGATCGAGGTCATCCCGGACCAGCTGGTGACCCGCGAAGTGATCGAGCCGGTTAAGCGTATCGGCGAGTACGCCGTCTCGGATGTGTCGCGCGACGTGCTGAAGCTGAGCGTCATCGAGCGCCATCAGGCCTCGGGTGCGATGAGCAGCGGCTTCGTGCGCGGCTTCGGGCTGAAAGGCGGCGCGCTGGCGGCCTCGGTCGCGCACGACTCGCACAATATCATCGTCGTCGGTACCAACGACAACGACATGCTCACGGCGGCGCGCGCCATCGGGCGCATGGGCGGCGGCTACGTCGTCGTGAACGACGGCGAAGTGCTGGCGCAGGTGCCGCTGCCGATCGCCGGGCTGATGACCGATCAGCCGCTGGAGATTGTCAACGCGCAGGTGGAGGACATCCTGCAGGTCAGCCACCAGTTGGGCGTCGAGTTGGGAAACCCGTTCATGGCACTCTCGTTCCTGGCGCTGCCCGTTATCCCCAGCCTGAAGCTGACCGACCAAGGGCTGGTCGATGTCGATCAGTTCAAGCTCGTGCCGCTGTTTGTCGACTGACCGGTTCCCTCCCATGCCCGAGACACCGGACGCTGCCGTCCATCCCCTGCCATTGAAGCGCGTTGCCGCCGCCGAAGAGATTCGCCGCGGTGCGGCGGGCTTTGTCGGCCGAACGCGGGAGCTTGAAACGCTCTCGCAGTTGGTGCTCGGCGACGGGCCGGCGCCGCGCTGGTTGTCGTTCGTCGGCGCGGCGGGCATCGGCCGCACACGGCTCGCGCAGCGCCTGGCATCCGACTGGCTGGCGGCGTTCCCCGATGGTGCGGGCTGGCTCGATGTCTCGCAGGTGCCCGACGCGGCCCTGCTGTCGGGCGCCGTGGCGCATGCGCTCGGCATGCGCGAGCAGCCGGGTCAAACGGCGCTGGAGGCGCTGGCAGCGTCGTTGCAGAACGCGCGCATCTTGCTGGTGCTTGACGCATGCGACCATCTGCGGCCGGCCGTCGACGCGCTGATCGCGCGCCTGCTCTCTGCCTGTTTATATTTGAGCGTGATCGTCACAGCGGACGAGCCGCTGCTGGGCAGTAGCGAGATTGTCTGGCGTGTTCCCGCGCTGGTCTGCCCCGATGATGATGTTCCTCCCCGCCTGCTGGCGCAGCACGATGCATCGCTCTGGTTTATCGAGTGCGCCGCGCGCCGCGGCTTCAATGTCCCACTGGCGGTCAAGCCGTCGGTAGCGCTGGCGCATCTCTGCCGCCTCCTCGACGGCGTGCCGCTCGCCATCGAACTGGCGGCTGCGGGACTGCCCGCCATGCCGCTCGCCGACCTCGCGCAATCCATCGATGAGCGCTTCAAAGGGATGGCGCGCGGCCATCTGTCCACGGTGCCGCGCCCGCAAATACTGCGCGTGATGATCGACTGGAGCATCAACCGCCTGTCGCCGGATGAGCGCGTGTGGCTGATTCGGTTTAGCGCCTTCCCCGGCGATTGCGGCTTGGATGCGCTGGCGCGTCTCGGCCCGGCTTCGGAAACCGGCGTGGAGCTGTTGCCGGGTGTTCTGGCGCGTCTGGTCGATACGGCGCTGGTGGTCAAGCGCGAATCGGATGCCGCGCCGTGCTGGCGGTTGATCGATCCGGTACGCCATGAACTGCGTGAACGGCTGCGGCAGTCCGGCGATGAAGACGCCGTCATGCAGCGCGCGGCCGCCTTCTACGCGGAACTGGGCGCAACGCTGCAGGCCGCCTGGCATAGCCCGGAAGCGGCGACGGCGCTGGCGCGCGCGCGGCGCGAACTGCCCAACATCCGCGCGCTGCTCGCGTGGGCCTGTGCCGCGCCGGAGCGGACGCCGTTCGGCTGGCCGCTTGCCAGTGTGCTGGGCTGGTTCTGGGATGCGGAAGGGCTGTTTACCGAGGCACGCTTCTGGTGCAGCGCGTTGCTGCGCGCCGGCACGACTGAACCGGGGCCATGGAGCGCGCGCTTGCTGCACATGACCGGCCGGTTCGCCCGGGCGCAGGCCGATGGCGACGCGGCAAAGCGGCTGCTGGAGCAAAGCGTGGAGGTGTTCCGGGCGCTGCCTGATGCTGGGGCCGAAGCCGTGGCGCTGGCCGATTGGGCGCGTGCCACGGCAGACGATCAGGCGCTGGTTCGCCTCGACGCCGCGCTCGACCTGGCTCGCTCCGGCGGGCTGGTACGAGAGACGGCTGCCGTGCTTGTTGCGCGCGGCGATCTGCTGTCGGCGGCTTGCCCCGCCGACGCGGCGACGGCGTATCAATCGGCGGCGCTCACGTCCCGGCAGTTGGGCGATAGCGTCCAATTGCTGGACGCGCTTATCGGGCTGTGTCGCCTGCGCCTGTCTGCCGGCGATCTGGATGGCGCGCACGACTGCCTGGTTGAGTGCCTCACATTGGCGCGCAACCTGAATCACGGCCACCGGCTGGCCCGGGTGCTGTCGCTGGCCGGGCAACTGGCGAGCCTCACGGCGGATTCGACTCATGCTGCGTGCCTTTATGCCGATGCCGCCGCTCTGCTCCGCGAGCTGGGCGCGCGGGATGGGCTCGCGCGCGTGCTCCGCGCGGAGGGCACGGCGCGGCTGGCGGCGGGCGAACCCGGCCGCGCGGCCAGCCTGTTCCGCGATAGCCTGTCGCTGTTGGCGGCCATGAACGACCGGCGCGAGATTGCCGTGACGCTCGCCGCGCTGGCTTGCGCCCTTGCGCCTCAGCCGGCTATCACCCTCGGGGCGGCGGCGCGTGCCATCCTCAATGCATCGGGCGGCCGCCTGGACCCTGCCGGCGAGGCGTCGCTGCAGCACGCCCTCACGACGGCGCGCGCCGCCGTTGGCGATGTGGTATACCAGGCCGCCTGGCAATCCGGCCGCGCCATGACGCTGGCCGATGCGCTTGCCCTCGCCCGGATGCCGGCCGAGCAACACCGAGCGGCGCGTGACGATGATGCGGTTTGATTTTTCGGCCGCGCTCAGTACAATAAAACTGCCCGGCCGGACGCGCGCAACGCGCCCGCTGCTCTCACCAGGCTCGTTCTGCCCCGCTGGATATATCGCGCTCCACAGGTGAGTTATGACGGTCCAGAATTACGGATTCCTGATCGACAATCGCCGCTGTATCGGCTGCCACGCCTGCACCACCGCCTGCAAGGCGGAAAACGCCGTGCCGGTGGGCGTCAACCGCACTTGGGTCAAGTACACCGAGAAAGGCGTCTTCCCGGACACCCGCCGCTACTTCCAGGTCACGCGCTGCAATCACTGCGCCAACCCGCCGTGTGTGCACATCTGCCCGACGGCGGCGATGTTCCGGCGCGCCGATGGCATCGTGGAGTTCGACAACGCCTACTGCATCGGCTGCAAGGCGTGTCTGCAGGCGTGCCCGTACGACGCGATCTACATCGACCCTGACACACACACAGCCGCGAAGTGCCATTACTGCGCGCATCGCACCGACATCGGACTGGAGCCGGCCTGCGTGGTCGTCTGCCCCGTGCACGCCATCATTGCCGGCGACCTGTCCGACGCGGACAGCGAGATCGCGCGCGCGGTGAACACGCAGCCGGTGCGCGTGCGCAAGCCGGAGCAGGGCACCAAGCCGAAGCTGTTCTACATCGACGCCGAGGAGTCGTCGATCGTGCCGGGTCTGGCCCGGCAGGACGGCGGCTTCCTGTGGGGAACCCGACCCGAGGGCGACGACTGGCGCGGACCGCTCACGGTGGGCGAGGGCCGCATGGCCGGCGCGCTCGTCAACACGGCCGGCGCGCCGCGCGAAACGTACAACGCGCCGCATCGCGTGCCGTGGCACTGGCCGGTGCCGACGTACCTCGTTACGAAGGCGCTGGGTACCGGTTTCTTCATGATCACCGCGGCGTTCCTGCTCGGCATGGAGCCGCCGCCGCCGAGCGCACTGACCGTCGTGCCCCTGTTGCTGTCGCTGCTCTTCACGGCCATCACGACCGGCCTGCTGGTGCTCGATCTCGACCAGCCGAAGCGCTTCTATTACATGCTGATCCGCCCGCAGTGGAAGTCGTGGCTGACGCGCGGCGCGTTCGCCCTGATTGGCTTCTCCGCGCTGGCGGCGCTCGTCCTGCTGACGCACCTGATGGCGTTCGAGGAAACGGTGCAGTTGTTCGCCTGGCTCGGCATGCCGTTCGCCGTGCTGGCGGCGGTCTACACGGCGTTCCTGTTCGCGCAGGCCGAGGGGCGCGATCTGTGGCAAAGCCCCCTGCTGGCAGCGCACCTGTTTGTGCAAGCCGTAATGGCCGGCGCGGCCGGGTTCCTGATTCTCAAGCCGTTCATTCCGAACATGGGCGATGGCTATGGCCTGCTGCTCGGCATCAGCGTGGCGGCCAACCTGCTGCTGACGCTCGGCGGCGAGTTTGCCGTGCCACATGCCTCGCAGGTCGCCTCGACCGCCGCGAATATGATCACGCACGGGCGCTACAAGAACTGGTACTGGTTCAGCGTGCTGGGCGGGCTGGCCGCGCCGCTGGCGCTCGTTCTGCTGGCGGGCAGCCAGCCGCTGGCGGGCCTGCTGGCCGGTGTGCTGGCGCTCGCCGGGCTGTTCGCCTACGAGTGGGCGTTTGTGATGGCGCCGCAGCAGGTGCCGAACAGCTAAGTCGCACTCAGAGAAAGCAAGCCCGAAACGCCTTGGATGACTCAAACCCAACACAAAGGCACGAAGACACCAAGAAAGACAAAAGCCTTTCTTTGTGCCTTTGTGGCTTTGTGTTGAAATCTTGCATACCAATCGACGTGTTGATCGTGCCGACTATGTCCGCATGTCGTCACAGCGAAGGAACTTGAATTGCCGCACGGGGATAGGTCTCTATGAGCATCACCCAGCTTCCGATTCAGCAAACCGCCGCCGGCGAGCGCATGCAGCAGTACCCGCCCGCCGCGCAGTGGGACGATTGGGTTGAGTGGGACCCGAAGCAGTGGCCGCGCAAGGCGGCGAAGCACTACACGCTCGTGCCGACGGTCTGCTTCAACTGCGAAGCCGCCTGCGGCCTGCTGGCGTATGTCGACCGGGAGACGATGCAGGTGCGCAAGTTCGAGGGCAACCCGGCGCACCCGGCCTCGCGCGGGCGCAACTGCGCCAAAGGCCCGGCCACGATCAACCAGGTGACCGACCCGGACCGCGTGCTCTACCCGCTCAAGCGCGCCGGCAAGCGCGGCGAGGGCAAGTGGGTGCGCGTCACGTGGGACGAGGCGCTCAAGGACATCGGCGCGCGCATCCGCAAGGCGATTGTCGAGGGCCGGCACAACGAGGTCATGTACCACGTCGGCCGCCCCGGCCATGACGGCGTGATGGAGTGGATCCTGCCGGCCTGGGGCCTCGACGGCCACAACTCGCACACCAACATCTGTTCGTCGGGCGCGCGCGCCGGCTACGCCTTCTGGATGGGCTTCGACCGCCCCAGCCCGGACCATGCCAACGCCAACGTCATCCTGCTGATCAGCAGCCACCTTGAAACGGGGCACTACTTCAACCCGCACGCCCAGCGCATCATCGAGGGCAAGCTGGCCGGCGCGAAGCTGATCGTGATAGACACGCGCCTGTCGAACACGGCTTCGATGGCCGACAAGTGGATCGCGCCGTGGCCGGGCTCCGAGGCGGCGATCCTGCTCGCGATCGCCAACCACCTGATCACGACCGGGCAGTACAACCGCGACTTTGTGCGCACGTGGGTCAACTGGGAGCAATCGCTGAACGCGCTGAACGGCACCGAGGGCAAGAAGTATACCTTCGAAGAGTTCGAGGCCGCGCTGAAGCAGCAGTATGCTAATTACACCTTCGAGTTCGCGGCCAAAGAGTCGGGCGTCGACGCCGGCATTCTGCGCGGTATCGCGGCGGACGTGGCGAACTGCGGGGGTAAGCTGTCGGCGCACACCTGGCGCAGCGCCGCCTCGGGCAATCTCGGCGGCTGGCAGGTCGCGCGCTGCCTCTGGTTCCTGAACGTGCTGACCGGCAGCGTCGGCAACGCCGGCGGCACTTCGGCCAACGGGTGGGACAAGTACGTGCCGCGCATGCACAAGCAGGCGCCGCACGTCAAGCGCTGGAACGAGCTGAACTGGCCGCCCGAGTACGCGCTCAACTACTTCGAGATGAGCATCCTCTTGCCGCATCTGCTGAAGGACAAGCGCGGCCGCCTCGAAGTCTACTTCACGCGCGTCTATAACCCGATGTGGACGAACCCCGACGGCTTCACCTGGCTGGAGGCGCTGCGCGACGAGTCGATGATCGGTTGCCACGTCGCGCTAACGCCGACCTGGAACGAGTCGGCCTGGTGGGCCGATTACGTCCTGCCGATGGGCCATGCGCCCGAGCGCCACGACCTGATGAGCCAGGAGACGCACGGCGGCCAGTGGATCGCCTTCCGCCAGCCGGTCCAGCGCGTGGCGATGGAGCGCATGGGCAAGCCGGTCGCCAAGACGTACGAGGCGAACCCGGGCCAGGTCTGGGAAGAGACCGAGTTCTGGGTCGACCTCTCGTGGGAGATCGATCCCGACGGCTCGCTTGGCATTCGCCAGTATTTCGAGTCGCCGTACCGCCCCGGCCAGAAGATCACGATGGACGAGTACTTCGGCTGGATGTTCGAGAACACGGTGCCCGGCCTGCCGGAAGCCGCCACGAAGGAAAGCCTGACGCCGTTACAGTACATGCGCAAGTACGGCGCGTTCGAGGTTCGTGCCGGCGCGGCCGGCGAGTTCGACCGCGCGCTGACCGCCGACGAGTTGCAGGGCACGCGCACCGACGAGTCCACCGGTATCGTCTACACGCAGGCGCCGGCGGGGCCGGCGAAGAACATCGTGCCCGCGCCGGCGCCGGTTGCGCATCCCGAGCTGGGCCGCCCGGTTGGCGTGGTCGCCGGGGGCGTGCCGAAGTTCGGCTTCCGCACGCCGTCACGCAAGCTGGAGTTCTACTCGACGACCGTGCGCGACTTCGGCTGGGGCGAGGTGGCGATGCCGGCGTACATTCACAGCCACGTCCACCCGTCGAACATCGACCGCGCGAAGAACGAGTTTGTCCTGCTCTCGACCTACCGCCTGCCGACGCTGATCCATACGCGCAGCGCCAACGCGAAATGGCTGGTCGAGATCTCGCACAGCAACCCGACCTGGGTGCACACCAGCGATGCCGCGCAGTTGGGCGTCGGCACCGGCGATCTGGTGCGCGTGACGACCGAGATCGGCTATTTCGTGGACAAGGTCTGGGTGACGGAAGGCATCCGCCCCGGCGTCGTCGCCTGCTCGCATCACCTCGGCCGCTGGCGCCTGGCGGAAGGCGAGGGCAACAACCGCATTGCCTCCGCGCTGGTCGAACTGTCGGAGTCGAACGGCGAGTGGCGGCTGAAGCAACTGCACGGCGTCCAGCCATACAAGTCGAGCGACCCGGACACCGAGCGCGTCTGGTGGACCGATGCCGGCGTGCACCAGAACCTGACGATGCCGGTCCAGCCCGACCCAATCAGCGGCATGCACTGCTGGCACCAGAAGGTGACGGTCACGAAGGCGCAGCCGGGCGACCGCTACGGCGACGTCTCGGTCGACACGCAGAAGGCGCACGAGGTCTACCAGCGCTGGCTGGCCATGACGCGCCCGCCGACCGGCGAGTGGCGGCGGCCGCACTGGATGCTGCGCCCGTTCCGGCCCGATGTGAGCGTGTATAAGCGGGCGAAGTAACACCGAGCGGGCGACACGGCTTCACGCGCGAAACGTCTGAACTGCCGCTTGACGACACAAAACCCGACCAAAGGAATCTGCCGCTATGCCCAATCCAGCGCATATCCTCATCCTCTACGCACCGGACAAAAAGATGGTCAACGACCTCGCGCAGGCGACCGCCGAGGGTGCGCAGTCGGTCAAGCGCGCCGAGGTATCGTTGCAGACGCCGAAGCGCACGACCAAAGCCGACCTCGTCGCCGCCGATGCGCTGATCATCGGCACGCCGAACTGGACCGGCATTAAAGGCTCGCTCAAGCTGTATCTCGATAACACGGGCGACCTGTGGGAGGAGCATGTCCTCGCCGGCAAGGTCGGCGCGGCGTTCACCGCAAGCGACGGACGGCACTCCGGCACCGAGTTCACCCTGCTCACCGTCCTGCACTGGATGCTCGGCAACGGCATGGTCATTGTCGGCCTGCCGTGGACACCGGTCATGGCGCGCTCCGGATCGTACTACGGCGCAACGGCGGCGGGCGAAATCACGGCGGAAGATCTGGACCAGGGGCGCGCGCTCGGCCGCCGCGTCGCCGAGTACACCGTGCGCCTCAAGAAGTAAGGAGACCCCATGCGCACACTCTATCTCGTCCGCCACGGCAACTACATTCCTGAGCAGGACTCGCCGGACGACCTGGCCAACGGCCTGACTGCGCTCGGCCGCCGCCAGGCCAAGCTCGCGGCAAAACGACTGGCCCGCCTGCCGATTGCGGCCATCCATCACAGCGACCTGCGCCGCGCCGCCGAAACGGCGCAGATCATCTCCGCCGCGCTGCCGGATGTGCCGTGCCGCGCGACCCGCATGCTGCGCGAGTGCCTGCCGGGCATGCCGGCCGGCATGGACGAGTCCTTCGCCGATGTGCCGGCCGACGAACTGGCCGACGGCGTGGCGCAGATCGACGCCGTCTTCGCCCGCTACTTCAAGCCGTCGCGCGGCGAGCGCCATGAAATCATTGTCGCGCATGGCAACCTGATCCGCGCGCTGGTCCTGCGCGCGCTGGGCGCGCCCGGTGAGTTGTGGATGAACCTCGACATCCACCAGTGCGGTATCAGCATCGTGCAGATCGTTCCCACCGGCGAGGCGCAGCTGCTGGCACACAACGACACCGGCCATCTGCCGCCGAATCTGCTCACGTTCATCTAGCACACGCCGGCGGTGACAACATGTTCGTCATTCCGGCATGAATTTGGCCGGAATCCACTCGGCGGAGCACCGCAAGAATTCGCGGGCTGGTGATTGAAGTGGATGCCGGCTTACTACGTGCCGGCATGACGATCCTGATCGCATCGGGCGCTTGCTCGCCAGTGTGAGTTCTCACCCGCGTCCGCCCGTAATCCGCGCTATAATCGAATCATGTCTCTCGTGTCCCGCGGGTTCGCGGTGGTGCTGCGCGCGCTATGAATGACGCCGAGCGCTGGGCGTGCCTGTCGCGCCTCTGGCTGCACGAGCCGGACGCGGCAGCGCTTGCGGCGTGGCGCGCGCTTGCGCCGCAGGAACCGCGCGGCGAATCGTCCGAGTTGGCCCCGGCCTACGCCGACCTCTTTCTGCTCAACGTGTGGCCGTATGGCACGGCGTACACCGATCATTGGGGCGAGATCAACACGGCCGAGGCGCAATCGACAGCGGCGCTTTTCGCGCAGGCCGGTTACGCGCCGCGCGAATTGTCCGAGGTTGGCGCGCCCGACCATCTTGGCCTCTGCCTCGGCTTGCTGTCGCACCTGGTCCGCGATCGGGCAGAGGCGTCGGCGTCGTTCCTATCGCATCTGGCGGCGTGGGCGCCGCTGTGCTGTTTCGCCGCCGAGCGCGATCCATCGGCGCACGCGTTCTATCGCGCGCTGGCACGCTTGACGCGCGAGGCGGTGCTGGACGAGGCGCAGGCGCGCCTCGCTCGTGCGGCGTCCGTGGCCGGGCTGCCGTTGCCGGCAGACGGTGGCGTGGCGTCCGCTGACGAAGTGCGCGTGCGCGACATCGTGCGCTTCCTGCTGGCACCGGCGCGCTGCGGCCTGTTCCTGTCGCGCGCGCGGCTCGGCAGCATGGCGCGTTCGCTCGATCTGCGCCTGCCGTTCGGGTCGCGCTTCGACGTGGCGCAGTGGCTGCTGACCGGCGCGGGCGAGGGCGGCCGCCTGTATGACCTGCTTGCGCTCCTGCGCGCCGATACCGAGAGCTGGGCCGACGCCTACGGTGCGTGGGCCGCGCGCTGGCCGGTGTGGTCCGCTTCGTCAACGCTCTGGCAGTGCCGCATCGAAACGACCCGCCGCCTGCTCGATCAGATGGAGCAGCAGGCGCGCGAGGGAGTGCCCGTGGAATTCGCCGCGCCGGGCGACGAGGAGCCGTCCGCTGGCGGTTTGCCCGATGGGGCGTGAACGCGAAAGGACTGACTTATGACGACGAAAAAAGTTGTTGCGCTGGTGCTGGTGACGAACTTGCTCTGCCTGGTGGTGCTGGGCGGCATCATGCTGTCGACGCCGAAAGCGCAAGCGAGCGCGCCGGCGACGGCTTCGCTGGTCGGGCCGTACTACATTACCTTCTCGGGAGCGGATTTCCATTCTTACAGTGATAGTTTCGCCATCACACGGGCCGCGTATGCCGTGGTGCGCAATACGTCATATGGCATTGGCGTGGCCGGCCTGCATCTACCCAGCGGGGCGGTGTTGGCGCAGGTTGCCAACGATAGCGATGTCGTGTCCGTTGGCGGCAGCAAGACACAGGTGCTTGTGCTCGCGTGCCCGATTGGTGATATCAATTGCCCGGAACTGGGCCGTGCTGAGCAGACCACATGGGGCCGCCACACGGCCACCGGTTCGCTCGGCAATGTGACAGTGGATGACCAGAACAAGGCTTACTTCGTGCAGGTCAATTTGCCTGACGATAGCTCCT
Organism: Chloroflexota bacterium; assembly: GCA_016235055.1. Taxonomy (NCBI): domain Bacteria; kingdom Bacillati; phylum Chloroflexota; species Chloroflexota bacterium. The sequence goes on from JACRMK010000007.1 coordinate 109,268, forward strand.
TCTTCTATGCACGCATAGAATACAGCCTGCCGGCCCCGGTCTTCCTGCCGGCGATCATGCGTTAGTTTCGCTGCATTGGCACGTGGCCATGAACAATACGAACCCGACGCCGCACCCGCCGGCCGGCGACGAGCCGGTCTGGACCTTCCGCGGCTACACGATGCGCCCTGCGGAGTTCAACACCGCGATGGTGCACTTCTATCGCGCCGAAATCCAGCGCGCGAACACCTGGCGCAACCGCCTCGACACGACGACCAACTGGGCGATCATCACCGCCGGCGCGGCAATCTCGTTCTCGCTGAGCGAGCCGAGCCGCCATCACGGCCTGCTCCTGCTGAACATCGCGCTGATCGTCATCCTCCTGTTCATCGAGGCGCGCCGCTACCGCTACTACGAGTTGTGGAGCCAGCGCACGCGCCTGATGGAGACGGAGTTCTTCGCGGCGATGCTGGTGCCGCCGTTCGCGCCGTCGCCGGAATGGGCCGGCGCGCTGGCAGCGTCGCTGCTGAAACCGAAGTTCCCGATCAGCACGTGGGAAGCGGTCGGCCGCCGCCTGCGCCGCAACTACTTCGCCATCTTCGCCGTGCTGATCCTGGCCTGGCTGTTCAAGAATTATACTCAACCGCAGGCCCTCGAGTTTCCTGCGCCGGTGACGTGGGGCAGCTTTGTCGCCAATGCACGCATTGGCACCTTGCCGGGGGAACTGGTGATCTCCGCGCTCGTGCTCTTTTCGCTGCTGCTGGTCATCACCGGCATCGCGACGACGGCCTTGCAGAATGCGCCGGGCGAGGTGTTGCCGGAGCAGAGCCTGATGGAGCGCCTGCATTTGACCAAAGAGCGCAAGAAGCACGCGCCGCCGTCCGCGCCGCCACGGGCCGGCCGTTTTGTCGCGCTCATCGTATCGGCAAATGGCGCGGCCGTCAGCGCGCGGGTGCGCACCGACCTGGGGTGCGACCTGTCGCCCATGAACGGCGACGGACAGCCGTCGGTGCTGGTCGGCACGCTGCCCGGCGGCGAGGTCGAGCGCTTCCGGCGCGCGGCCGCCGCCGCTGATCCGGCGGCAACGGTCGTGGTGATGCCGACCGCTTGAGTGAGGCGCTGTTTGGCGCGTGGGAGGGAGCAGGTCATGAGTGTCATCGTGTTTCTAGTGGCGACGTTTCTGGTATCTGTCGGCGCCGGTATCTTCGGCGCGCTGCTCGGTCTGGGCGGCGGCGCCATTCTGGTGCCGATCCTGACGCTGGTGCTCGGTATCAACATCCATTACGCCATCGGCGCGAGCATCGTGTCGGTCATCGCGACCTCGTCGGGCGCGGCGGCCGCCTATCTGCGCGACGGCGTGACCAACATGCGGGTCGCGATGTTCCTGGAGATGGCGACGACCGTCGGCGCGATCACCGGCGCGTTCGTCGCCGTCTACATCGGCGGGCCGGGCCTGTTCATCGTGTTCGGTCTCGTACTGTTGTATTCCGCGCTGGCCATGTTCCGCCGCCGCAACACCGAGCTGCCGGTCGGCGTCCAGATGGGGCCGCTGGCGAACTTCCTGCACCTGGGCAGCTCGTACTACGATACGGCGCTGCATCAGGAGGTGACGTACAACGTGCGCGGCGCGCGCTACGGCCTGCCGCTCATGTTCGTGGCCGGCGCGGTGTCGGGCCTGCTCGGCATCGGCAGCGGCGTGCTCAAGGTGCCCGCCATGGACATCGCGATGAAGCTGCCGATGAAGGTCTCGACGGCCACGAGCAACCTGATGATCGGCGTGACGGCGGCCGCCAGCGCGGGCGTCTACTTCATGCGCGGCCAGATCAACCCGTTCATCGCCGCGCCGGTCGCGCTCGGTGTGCTGATCGGCGCGACCATCGGCACCCGCATCATGATGCGCACGCGCAGCACGCAGTTGCGCTGGGTGTTTATCATCGTCCTGGTGTTCACGGCCGCGCAGATGCTGGTGAAGGGCCTGGGGATCCAATTCTGATATGAACGAGCATGGTGATGCCGTCCACGACACGACGGCCGAGCTTCTCAAGATCGAATTGTTCATCGCGCAGTTGCTGCGCATCGGCGTGCTGATCAGCTTCGTTATCGTGCTGATCGGCATCGTCGGGGTCATTGTGACCGACCAGACCGGCTACCACACGATCAACCTGAACGACCTGGACAGCATCATCGCGTACCGCGCAGGGCATCCCGACTTTCCGAATACCGTCGGCGATGTGCTGAGCGGCGTGCTCGGCTTCAAGCCGTACGCCGTGATCTCGCTGGGCCTGCTGGTGCTGATCGCGATACCGGTCGTGCGCGTGGCGGTGTCGATCGCTGCGTTCATGCGCCAGCGCGACTGGCTGTACGTCGGCATCACCGTCTTCGTGCTGGTGATGCTGCTGCTGAGCTTCGCACTGGGCGAGGCGGGCGGCTAGCCGCCGGACGGGCGCGGCCCACGGCTGCGGTTCACAGCGCGCGGTGATTTGGCGTCTTGCCACTGGCCCGCCGGGTTTCCAATGCCCGGTGGGTCTATCCAATTTTACGCGCGCGAGCCACGTTTACGCCTGCACCGAGTGTACCGACACCAGCGGGACAGGGGAATCGCGTCAGCGCGGGTACGTCGGCGTCACGTCCGGCTCGATCTGATAACCGTTGGCGACGCGGTTGGTGGCGTTAAACGCCGCGATCACCGTGTACAACTCGCCCAGCATCTCCTCGTCGAGCCCGAGCTTCTGCGCGGCGGCCGTGTGCGAATGCAGGCAGTACGCGCAGTTGTTGGTCGCGCTGACGGCGATGGCGATCATCTCCTTCGTCAGCGGGTCGATGCGCCCGGGCTTCAGTGCGTTCTTCACCATCTCCCACATCTGCTTCAGCAGGGACGGCGAGGTAGCGATCATCTTCCAGAAATTGTTGACCGCCTTCACCTTGCGCGATGCCATGATATCGTCATAGACCGCGCGCACCTCGGGGCCGGCGTCGGCGTATTCGACCAGTCTGACCAGTGCCATGTTGTCGCTCCTTGCTTGGGGGATGACGCGATTATAGACGGCGCGGTGCGGCGCGCCAAACATGGGCGGCGCATGAACCATTCGGAAAGCCGTCTCCGCGCCAGTCGCGTGCCGCGAACTGGTCGTGGTTCTTGCGTCGCTCGCGTACCCTGAGCCTGTCGACGGGTGGCAGCATCGTCGGCTATTCGCCGCCACGTACGGGCACAGGTATAATTTCCGCCAATAGCGGGTGTCGCCCGCAATCCATCCGGAGCACAAAGCCATGAGTCAATCCCTGCCTGCGTTCGACCACCTGCCATTCAAACCCGGCAACCCGCCGCGCTCGTCGTGGGGGCTGTGGGGCAATGACGACCAACTCGGCACAATCAACCTGCTGACGCCGGAGCGCGTCGCCGCCGCCGCGAAACTGGTGCGTAAGGGCGTGACGTTCGCGCTCAACTGGGAACTGGAGAAGCCGAGCACGCCGCTCTTTTTCCGCCAGACCCTGCGCCACACGATCACCAATCGGCGCGGCGCCGGGCATGACGACATCTACGACAGCTTCAACACGCAAGCCAGCACGCAGTGGGACGGGTTGACGCACGTCGGGCACCCCGACTACGGCTTCTATAACGGCGTGACCAATGAGCAGATCACCGGCGAGCCGGGCACGCGCAACGGTATCGAGCACTGGGCGCGGCGCGGCATCGCCGGGCGCGGCGTGCTGGTCGATTTTGCGCGCTGGGCGCGCGCCGGCGGCGTGACGTACGACGCCGGCAGCGATTACCGCATCACGGTCGCGCAGATTCAGGAAGCCGCCCGGTCGCAGGCTGTGACGTTCCAGACCGGCGACATCCTGCTCTTCCGTACCGGCTGGATGGAGTGGTACCTCGCCCAGTCCGACAAGGCGCGGTTCGATTTGGGACACTCGACGGCGTTCACCTGCCCCGGACTGGCGCAGAACGAGGACACGCTGCGCTTCCTGTGGGACAACCACTTTGCGGCGGTCGCCTCGGACAACACCTCGGTCGAGGCGTGGCCGCCCGATCCGAAGTTCGGCTTTCTGCATCGCACGCTGATCCCGCTGTTCGGCCTGCCGCTCGGCGAGATGTTCAACCTCGAACCGCTCGCCGCCGCCTGCGCCGCGGACGGCGTGCACGAGTTCTTCTTTACGTCTGCGCCGCTGAACAAGCTGGGCGGCGTGGCCAGTCCGCCCAACGCGCTGGCAATCAAGTAGCAACTAGCGACTAGTTGATCTCCCTGGGGAGGGGGAACCATGACGTCCCGTACTGCAAGCGCGGCGCGGCCGAGCGCGCGCTCGGTGTGTGCTTTCACCAGGACTATCGCCGCTTCCTGCTGGAGGCGAGCGACGTAACGTTCGGCGCGCTGGAAGCGGCGCAGGTCACGCCTGACGCCGAGCGGCTGTACCTGGTCGACATGGCCGACGAGGCGCACGAATCGATGGATTTGCCGGAGCGGTTGCTGCCGATCTGCGAGGACAACGGCGACTATTACTGCATGCGCGCCAGCGGCAAGTCGAGCGAGGTGATCTACTGGTCGCACGACGGCAGCACCGACGAGCGCTGGCCCGACCTCGACGCGTGGATCGCGGAGGTGTGGATCGGGGAGAACGGGTAGGCGAGGAAGACCGCGCCGGTTTGGGAAACTCGCGCGGTCAGGACGATGCGGGTAATCACCGGCAGCCGCGCCGTTTACAGCCAACCGACTGCGCGGCCATAATGACCATGAGGCCGCACAACGTCGACGATGCTGCGCAGGCGCACACAGGGAGAGAGCAAACGCATGAATCCGAAAGTGGATGCATTTATCGAGCGGGCCGGCCAGTGGCAGGCCGAATTTGAGCAACTGCGCGCGATTGTGCTGGAGAGCCAGCTTGCCGAGGAACTGAAATGGGGCGTGCCGTGCTACACGCTGGAGGGCAAGAACATTGTTTTGATGCACGGGTTTAAGGAATACTGCGCGCTCCTGTTCGTCAAAGGCGCTCTGCTAAAGGATGCCAAGGGCATTCTCATCATCCAGACGGAGAACGTGCAGTCGGCCCGCCAGGTTCGGTTCAAGAGCGTCAAGGAGATCGCCAAACTGCGATCCACCCTGAAAGCCTATATCCGCGAGGCGATCGAGGCGGAGAAGTCCGGCCTCAAAGTCGCCATGAAACCGACGGCCGAGTTCAAGATGCCCGACGAGTTCCGCAGCGCGCTGGATGAGAACCCGGCCTTGCAAAAGGCCTTTGATGCGCTGACTCCGGGGCGGCAACGAGCGTATCTCCTCTACTTCTCCGCGCCCAAGCAATCCAAAACCCGGCTGTCGCGCATTGAAAAGTACACGCAGCCAATCCTCAAAGGCAAGGGGCTGAACGATTAGCGCGACCCCGGAAACCGCCTAACCACTGAACGCGGCGACAGACGCTGGACGACCGGAAAGGAGCGATGTGCGGGCGGGCGGGCCACGCTCGAACAGCCGGGCGAGCCGGAGCCGCACCACGCACGCGGCCTGCGCGAGCAGTTGCCGCCGTCAGCGAGCGCTTCGAGGACGAGCATGCCGAACTGGTGCTGGCGATCTGCGGGGGCAACGGCGACTACGACTGCATGCGCGCCAGTGGCAGATCGAGCGAGGTTGTCTTCTGGGCGCACGACGATGGCGCCAGTGATGAGCGCTGGCCTGATCTGGCGGCGTGGATTGAACCGGTGTGGATCGGGGAGAACGGATAGGAAAGCGCGCAGCCATGAAAAGCGGACGCACCGACCGGCGGGCATGGTCGCCCGACGTGTGCTATACTCAGATTGTCGACCGTTCAGCAGATGGCATGGAGGATCTGAACATGTCCAGCGAATCGTCCAATCTGGAGCTTGTACGCCGCTACCTGGCCGCCATCGAGCACGGCGCCGAAGGCGAATTGCTCGCGGCGTTCTTCACGCCGGACGTGGTCTTTGAGGAAAAACCCAACCGGCTGGCGCCTAACGGATCACAGCAGGACTTGTCGGCGATGCAGGCGGCCGCGGCGCGCGGGAAGCGGGTCATCGCGGCGCAGCGCTACGAAATCCAGAACGCGCTTGCCTCCGGCGATCAAGTCGCGCTGGAAGTCGTCTGGAGCGGCATTCTGGCCATACCGTTCGGCACGCTCCCCGCGGGCGGCAGCCTGCGCGCCCACTTCGCAATTTTTCTCGAATTTCGCGATGGCCGGATTGCCCGCCAGCGCAACTACGACTGCTTCGAGCCCTGGTAGCGCGACGACGGCCCGCCAGCCTCGATGGAAAGGACGACGCCATGAGCCAACCACAGAACCCGCTGCGCCAGTCGCTGGAAAATCTGCGTGACCGGGCCGCGGAGACTCAGCCGAACGGCGAGAAGGCCCAGCAGGCACTGGCCGACCTGCAGGCGGGCGTGCAGGCGACGCTCGCCCAACCCGGCGCGCCGGAAGCGCAGCACGTCCACGGACTGCGCGAGCAACTGACGGCGGCGATTGAGCACTTTGAAGACGAGCATGCAGAGTTGACGCTCGCGATCGGGCAGGTGCTGGACAACCTGGCGGCCATCGGCCTGTAACGCGCGACGGACGCCGCACAGAGAACGACCACGGGGCACCCTCGGATGAGGGTGCCCCGTGGTGCGTGCTTTGCGCTCTATTGTGTATTGGTCAGTAGCATGAGGTATACTGGAAAACTGTCGGAGGGCAAGAAGCCAGCCGCGGCATGACAACCCGTCATTCCGGCGCGATTTTAGCCGGAATCCCGTCTGGACAACCACGGCCTGGACGTTTGCCACATGCGGATATAGATGCCGGCTTACTACACGCCGGCATGACGGACTGCAGAGTTCCGACAGTTCGTCGGTATACCGCGTGCGTCTCACAGCCAGCACTTGCAGCAATTCTCATTTTGGAGTCGGCCGCCAGGTGGCCTCCTCATCCCCTGGCCCCTGCTCCCCCGCGCGCGCGGGGGAGCAGGGGAAAAGCTAACGGGGAGGGCAACGCCGCTTTCTTGTCGAGCCAGCATGCGTGACAAGCACCAGGGGGGCCAGTTCATAGCAAGCTGGCAATGGAAAGTACCCGCCCAAGGCCAAAATGAGAATTGCTGCAGCACTTGAAGCCGCCCGTAAAACACGCTAGAATCAGGACAGTAATCGGCCGCGTTTCGCCGCCTTGACGCGATGCACCGCAGCGGCCGGAGAGCGCATTGTGCACGCCCGCGCCGGTCGGACCGGCACCTGGTTGCCCATGAAACGAAAGATTAACAGGATTGTGACCCACCATGCCGGCCCGCTGGCCGACACAGGCCGCCGCGGCGGGGTGATTTGGGGACTGCTCGGTGCGCTGGCTGTGTCCGCGCTGCTCACCTCGCCGTTCCTGCTGGGGCTTGGCATCCTGGCGGCGGGCGCGGCGTTGTTCGTGCTCGCGTCATTTGCCGCCTCACTGTATATGGTGCGCCTGCCGTATGCCACGCGGTCAGACCGCATCTATGGCTGGATGGCCTTCATCGGCTGGCTCCTCGGCTGGCAGCGCAGTTCATACCTCATCGAGAATGTCACGACGCGCCGCACGATCCCGAGCGGCGCCGGTTTGCTGCCCGGTATCGTGCTGGTAGACGGCCACAGCGTGCTGGTCACCAAACAGTTTTCCTACCACCATCGCGTGCTGGGCCCCGGCGTACACTTCACGCAGGCGCTCGAGTCCGTGCCGGTATACGGCGACGGCGGCGAGCCGGCGCGCGTGCACGAGGCGATCGACCTGCGGCGGCAGATGCGCTCGGTGGCGCTGCTGGCGCAGACACGCGACGGCCTGTTCGTCAATGCCAATCTCTGGACGATCTTCCAGATCGATCGCGATCCGGACCCGGCGCTGGACGAGCACAATTTCTTCCGCTTCTACGAGCAGTCCGTGTACGCCGCCGTCATGGCCGAGCGCGTCGGCGCAAAACAGGGCGAGACGCACGACTGGACAACGCTGCCCGTGACGCTTGGGCGTGATGCTGCGCTCCAGGCGATTTCGACCTACACGCTCGACGAGTTGTACGCACCGCGCGGCGACAGCGACGGCTTCCACCCGATGGACATGCGCCGCAAGCTTGGCGCGGAGATCGCCGAAGCGATCCGCGAACCGCTCAAGGGCAAGGGGATTCAGTTGATCGCAGCGGGCGTGACAAAGATCATGCCGGCCGATGTGCGGGTGACGCAGCAGCGGGTGCTGAACTGGCGCGCCACGCGGCAAACCGTTGTAACCACGCAAGCGGCCGAGGCGACCGCGCTCGTCGAGCAGCAGATGGATGTGGCGCGCAGCAAGGCGCAATTGGGCATCCTGGCCGGCATGCTGACCGGCCTCAAGAGCGTGGACGAGCGCAACCGCCGCATGCTCGTCGCCTTGCGCCTGGCGACGGCGCTGGAAATGATGTTCTCGCGCCGGGCGGGCATGCCGCCGGCGGCTCCCAGGCCGGATGCCGCGACCGGGCAGGGGGGCTCGTGATGGAACCGACCGCCACCCTCCAACTGCTGCAGACCGTTGCGCCGTTCGCGGCCGTCGCCGCCATCGTGGTTCTGATCGGCCTGCCGTTCATGCTGGCCGGCACGTTCAACACGCTGTTGTTTGCGCTGCATCGCAATAGCGCCGACGGAGAAAGCACCGCCAGCTTCGTGCGCGTGGTCAACGGCGCCATCACGCAGGATTCGTCCGCCCACGCGATCCATATGGGCGGACCGGCCGTGCTCATGGTGGATGAGCACAGCGCGGCCGTGCTCGACCGCTTCGGCCATTTCACGCGCGCCGTCGGCGTTGGCGGATACCTGCTGGACCGCTGCGAACGCGTGGCCGGTGTGGCCGATCTACGCCGGCAGGTGCGCACCACGACCTCGCGGGTCTTCACGCGCGATGGCATCCCGGTCGAGTACGAGGTCGAGATCGAGTTCCGCATCATCGGCGACCCCAGCGTGCCGCGCGCGGCGATCGTGCGGCCGAGCGCGATCGAGAAGTTCTTAGAGCGCTTCACCGAGCCGCGCACCCACCAGTCGCTGCCGCGCTACGTGTTCTCGCCGGACGCGGTGCGGCTGGCCGTTTACCCGCTGACCGTGCTGGAGAACGGCGAGCAGTCGCGCTGGAGCGACGTGATTGTGCGGCAGGGCATGGGCGAAATCGACGCCGTCATCGCCAGTTGCCGCTTCGATGAAATCTGCCTGCCGGGCGAGCCTGATAGCGCCGGGCCGCGTCTGGAGCGCTCGATGCGCCGCCGCGTGCAGCGCGAGGCGACGACTGCGGCCGAAACCGTCCTGGCGCGCAATGGCGCCAAACTACTCGGACTCCGCTTCTCGTCGTTCAGATTCGATATGCCGGAGGCGCAAGGCATCCTCGACCAGCATTTCGAGAACTGGCAAGCACACTGGGACAACGTGCTGCGGCTGGCGCTGGCGGAAGGAACCACGAACGCGATCGAGGCGGAGGGCGCTGCGCGGGCCGAGGCGCAGGTGCCGAAGCTGGCGCCGCTCCTGCGCTTCCTGGACAATATCTCGATGACGCCGGCCGGCCGCGAGACCATGCCGATGCTGCGCGCCATCGAGGCGATGGAGCGCATGGCGCTTGACCCGCGCGCATATCGCTTCATGCCGGAGGAAGTCTACGCGCTGCTGCGCGAGATGGGCGCTATCGACGGCGACAACACTTCACCAGAGAACGGCTCAGCCGCCTGAACTATGCCTACTCGCTTCCCGATCCAGGTCCCGGCCGACTTGCTGGCGGCCATTGCCGCCGGCCGCGGCGTGGTGGCACTCGAATCGACCGTCATCGCGCACGGCCTGCCGCGCCCGGAGAACCTGACGACCGCGCGGCGGTTGGAAGCGGTTGTGCGCGCCGAAGGCGGCCTGCCGGCCACGGTCGCCATTCTGGGCGGCCGCCTGCACGCCGGACTGACCGACGCGCAGTTACAGCACCTGGCTAACGATGATGGCATCCGCAAAGTCAGCCGGCGCGACCTGCCCGTGGCGGTTGCGCGCGGCCAGGACGGTGCCACGACCGTGGCGACGACGATGTGGATCGCCGCGCGCGCGGGCATCTCGGTGTTCGCCACCGGCGGCATTGGCGGCGTGCATCGCGGGCATCTGCCGGATATCTCCGCCGACCTGCCCGAGCTGGCGCGCATCCCGATGGTGGTCGTCTGCTCGGGAGCCAAGATCATCCTCGACCTGCCGGCCACGCGCGAATGGCTGGAGACGTACGGGGTGACGGTCGTCGGCTACCAGTGTGACGAGTTCCCGGCGTTCTACTCGCGCCGCAGCGGCCTGCCGGTCGACGTGCGCGCCGACAAGCCCGAGGATGTCGTTGCGATCCTGCGCGCGCGGCGCGCGCTGGACATGCACGGCGCGGTGCTGGTGACCGTGCCGGTCCCGCCGGAGGCGGAAATCCCGATGGAGCAACTGCAGGGGCCGCTCGATCGGGCGCTGGCCGAGGCGGAACAGCAGAACATCACGGGGCGCGCGCTGACGCCGTTCCTGCTGTCGCGCCTCGCCGAGTTCAGCGACGGCGCAACCCTGCGCGCCAACATCGCGCTGCTAGACAACAACGCGCGCACGGCCGCACAGATTGCGCGCGCGATGGAACCGCGCATGGCGCCGATGGGCTTCCCGCGTTAGGGATTATACTGTTTCAGTTTGAGCATGCCCCCAGAACTGGTAGCAAGTGCGGTTGTCACCCCCTCATCCCCTGGCCCCTTCTCTCCCGCGCGCGGGGCGAAGGGGAAAAGCTGATTGGGGATTGGGGAGGGCGGCGATTGCTATATAGTGCTGAAACATACAACAATCGCTTGGGGACATACTCATCACAAAACAATATTACCCTTCGAGTCTTGAAGACCCGAAGGGTTTAAATCTCACGCTCGGTAGAACTTCTCCGCGTACTTCACGCCGATCGGCTTGCCCTGCGCCTGCATCCAATTCTCCAGCCAGTCGAAATTGAACTCCGGGTGGCCGAACTGGCACTCATGCAGGCGCATCGCGTTCATGCGCACATCCCACAGGTGCGAGACATCCACGTGCAGCTCTTCGGGCGCGCCGGCACGCCCGCCAAACAGGAACTGGCGTTTGACCTGGCTCGGGCGGACGCCGCGCCTGAGCTGCTCCGGGCGATAGAGCGGCATTGAGGCCGGAATGAGCGCATCCATCGCGGCCCGGCCCGCCGCGCGGTGATCGGGATGGCCGCCCACCTGCGGGTCGAACGTCATCAGCGTGTCCGGCTGGAAGATGCGGTACTGCTTCGCGATCTGCGCGCGCAGTTCCAGTGACGGCTCCAGTTCGCCGTCGTCGTGCCCGAGGAACACCACGTCCTTGATCCCCAGGTACGCGGCCGCCGCGCGCGCCTCCTTGCGGCGCGTGCGGGCCAGCGACGCGCGCGTGTAGCGCTTCGTGTCATGCGTACCGATGTTGCCGTCGGTGCAGAGCACCTCGATCACCTCGACGCCGCGCTGCGCCATCATGTGAATCGACCCGCCGGCGATCGTCTCCAGATCGTCGGGGTGCGCGGCGACGAAGATCAGCCGCTTGACGTCCTCGAATGGCCACGGTTGCTTGCGCTTGGGCATCGGATCCCCTCCCCAGGGTGAATAGATGCGCCCGTGACGGGTGTCACGGGCGTGTCTGCTGATCGGACTAAACCGGCGGACCGCGTCTACATGCCCGCGTTCTGAATGACCTGCTTGATCTGGGCCAGCACGCCGGCCGCTTTGGCATGCGCATCGTTGGCCGCCGCCAACTGGCTGGTCAGCGACGCAACCTGCGCCTGTAACTCCGCGATCTGGCGCTGCAGGTCGGCCGTGTCATCGGGTGGCGGTATATCGGCGGGCACCGTCAGCGTTATGCTGGCCGTCTGCCCCGCGACGACCGTCACGGATGCGCTGACCGCCGTGCCCGCCACGGTCAGCGTGTATGCGCCGGGCGGCACGTCATCAAACGCAAACGCCCCATCCGCGCCGGCTATTGCGCTGGTGTTGACGTTGCCGCCCGCGAGCAAGACGCTCCGTCCCGCGCCGTTTGTCAGCGTGCCGCGAATCGAGCCGTTGGCCGGAGCGGCGTCGCCTTCAAACAGCGCCTCGCGGAAGACGACCATGAAGGAGTGGTGGCCGAAGGTGTTGCCGGCTTCCTCGTCGGGGTGCTCGGTGCCGAAGCCGACCGCCTTGTCCGACGGCATGCCCAGCGCTTCAATGTCGTAGAAGTTCCCGGCATACATCGGCGTGCTGGTGCCCGGCTCGTTGCCGGGCTTGTCGATCGTGAGGTCGGCGCTGCGCCCGGCCCAGACCAGGCGGCACTTGGCGCCATAACGGCGCGTGCCGTCCATGGCGAGCACGTCCACGTTGAGGTTACGGTTGCCACGGTTCTGGCGGCCGCTCAAATGGTAGGCGTCGACAATCTTCCAGTAGCGGGTGCCGGGCGGCAGGCCGCTGGCGCGCTGAATCGACGCGCCGTACGCGGAAATGTCGCGCAGGCTCATGGGATTGCCGGTATCGCTGTCAATCGGTCGGTCAGGCATCATTGCCTCCTTTGAGCGGTATAGGGTTGTTTTTGGTCGCAATCAGAACTTGCGCATGGCTGCGCGCATCGCCGGTGCGCAGCACCTGCACGTCAAAGCCGGCCTGGCGCAGCGGCCGGGCGCGCTCGTCGCCAATGTCGGACGTGCCCGTGAAGCGAAACGCCAGATTGATCAGCGCGCCGAGCGCGGGCGGCCCGTCCAGCCATCCGGCGTCCACTATGACGATGCGCCCGCCGGGCGCCAGCACGCGCGCCATCTCGGTGATCGCTTGCGGCGACTGCAGGAAGTTCGGCGGGAACGTCAGCACCAGCGAGTCGAATGTACCGGCCGGGTACGGTAGCGCCAGCACACTCGCGCGGGCCAGCCGCAGGCGATGCCCGGCGCGGCGCAGTTTGCCCGCCGTGATGCGCGCCATCTCCAGCGACAGGTCCGCTCCGAACGGCTCGATGTTCGCTGCTCGCATGTCGAGCTGCAGGCTGCCCGTGCCGAAGGCGATCTCCAGCACGCGCGCGCCGCGCAGGTGCGGGATCGCCGCATCGCACCAGGACCGCCAGTGTCCCAGCGAAATCACGGCGCTGACGAAATCGTACGTGAATGCGAACGAGTTGTAAAAGTGATAAAAGGCCCAGCGCAGGAACCGCAGGCGCAGGCTATTCAACGCCGGCACGCTCGCATTATAGCACAAGCGCCGTTCATTTGAGCGCGACGAGCGACCAGGACTGCCCGCCATCGCGAGAGACAGCGACCCGCGCGCCCGTCCCGCCGGCGATGAGCACCGGGCTGGCCCCCGAATCGGGCGAGACGGCCAGACGGTTGAAGCGCGGCGCGCCAGCCGCCTGCGGGTCGGCGCTCCAGTAGCACAGTGGCTGCCAGGTCAGGCCGCCGTCGCGCGTGACCAGTGGCGCCGAGTCGGCCAGCGCGAACGCCGTGCGGTCGCGGCCGAAACCGGTCGAGAACGCCACCGCGCGCACCGGGTAGTCCCCGGCCGTAACCCAGCCCTGCCCCGGCATGCGCTGCCAGATCGCCAGCGCTTCCGCGCGCGCTTTTGCGATTGACGGGAAAACGCGATCACTGTTGCGCGAGACGTACAGCGCGCCCGCCAGGTCGCGCCAGAAGATCGTGCTGTCCTGCGCGTACGCCGGCGAAACCCCGGCCGGGAACGCCGACCCGGCATGCACGAACTCCCAGGTATCGCCCTGCGTGGTCGTCACCATCACATCGCGACGGAAGGTCAGAGCGTCATTGCGCGACGCCCAGACCGCCCGGTCGATGCCGTAGTTCGGCGAGACGAACAGGCCATCCACGGCGTCCACCAGCCAGTCGCGCCACGATGCGCCGCCGTCGAACGAGGCATACACGCCGCGCGGGGCCGACGCACTGGCGAACAGCATCAGGCGGTCGGTGCCAAACGACGGCGACAGCGCGAAATGCCGCGAGACAATGCCCGTCGTGTACCAGCCACTCGGCGTCAGACCCGCCCAACTGGTGCCGCCGTTGAACGAGCGATAGACGCCGCCCGAGCCGACCGCGAAGACGCTGGCATCGCGGGTATACACGGGCGACGCCACAATGTCGTTGACGTACTCGTTAGAGAAGCGCGCGCTCGCCCAGGTGCGCCCTGCATCGTCGGAGATGTAGATCGTCGTGCGCGTCAGCGCGGGCGAGTAGACGGCCGCCCAGGCGCGCTCCGGCGCGGCGGCGACCGCCGTCACATATTCGCCGCTGGCAGCAACCGGGGGCGGCGCCGTAGTGGAGCAGTTGGGCGCAGGAATCGCGGTGGGTCGTGCCGCCTCGGGCGCGGCCGTCGGCACGCGAGTGGGCGCCGTCGTCGAGCCGGGCGCCGCCGGCGGTGATGGCTGCGGCGATGGCACGGTGGACGGAAACGTCGTATGCGAAGGTAGCGGCGCAACCGTCGTTTCGTACGAGGCGGTCGCGGCCGGCCCGGCCGAAGATGGCGTGGGCGCGCAGGCGCTCGACAGCACCGTCAGCGCCAGCAGCCCGTGAACAAGCAAACGAAACATGAGCGAGTTAAATCCCAAGTCCCAAAATCCAAATCCCAAACAGCGGCACGATCAGAGCACATGAAATACAGAAAGCAAGTTCCCTCGCCTGCGACGCCGTTTTTGCGTCGCGGGCGAGGGTTAGGGAGAGGGCCAATTCCGTCATTGAAAACCCCTGAGACTCTACGGCCAACGATTGACCATCAGGCACGCAACTGTTCTTCGAGTTCGCGCGGGTCGGTCACTGGCGCCTGGCAGACGTAGTGCTCGCAGACATAAGCCGTTGCGCGGCCTCCGAACAATGTTTTGCCTTCCAGCAACGGGTATGCCGTTGCGCCCTGCTCATCCGGCGCGTGCAGGATGATCCGGTTCGGCAGATACGGCCGAAACACGGCCGCCGCCAGCGACTGCAGCGCGGCAGAGCCGGCGTCGCCCAGCAAGGCGATCTCGCGCGGCTGCGCGAGATAGAAGTCCAGCACGCCGAGCCACTGCCCGAACCCGCTGGGGTAGCGGCGCATCAACATGCTGACGCCCTTCAGCGACTCGACAACGCGACGCGACGCATCCTCATCGCCGTCGATCGCAGCCAGTTTCAGCAGGACGCCCGCCGCCACCGAGCCGCCCGATGGCGTGGCGTTGTCAAACAGGTCGCGCGGGCGGGTGATCAGCGTTTCATGATCGTCGCTGGTGTCATAGAAGCCGCCGGTCGCGTCGCTCCAGAAGCGCGCAATCATCGCTGCCGCCAGCGAACGCGCATCGGCCAGCCAGCGCGCATCGAACGTCGCCTCGTACAAGGTTATGAAACCGTCCGCCAGATTGGCGTAGTCCTCAAGGTAGGCGTTGAGCTTGGCCTGCCCATCCTTCCATGTGCGCAGCAGCCGGCGCGGGCCATCGCCAGGCGCACTCAGGGTGCGCAAGACGAACTCCGCATTGCGCTCGGCAATCTGTCGGTAGTCGGCGCGATCCAGCACGCGCGATGCCTCGGCGAACGCGCAGAGCATCATGCCGTTCCATGCGGTCAACACCTTCTCGTCGCGGCCGGGCCAGATGCGTTGCGCGCGCGCCGCGTACAGCTTCGGCTTCGCCGCGGCGACCACCGCGCGCAGCCGCTCGACCGGCAGTTTCAACTCGCGCGCAACGGCCTCCGCGTCCTGCGGGACATTCAGGATGTTGTGCTCCTCGAAGTTGCCGGCCTCCGTCACGTCGTAGTAGGCGCACACAATGCGCGCGTCGTCGCGCCCGAGCACCGCCGCGATCTCATCCGGCGTCCAGACGTAGAACTTGCCCTCGACGCCCTCGCTGTCGGCGTCCTGCGTCGCGTAGAAACCGCCGTCCGGGTGCGTCATTTCGCGCGCCACGTAGTCGAGCGTCTCGGCGACGATTTGCGCGTAGAACGGATTGCCGGTCGCCTGGAACGCGTGCAAATAGACGCGCGCCAACTGTGCGTTGTCGTACAGCATCTTCTCGAAGTGCGGCACCAGCCACTGCGCGTCCACGGAGTAGCGGTGGAACCCGCCGCCGATCTGGTCGTACATACCGCCGCGCGCCATGCCCTGCAGCGTCTGCTCGACGATCGCCAGCGCGCCGGGATAGCGCGTGCGGTGATGCGCGCGCAGAATGAACTCCAGGTTCATCGGCTGCGGGAACTTCGGCGCGCCGCCAAAGCCGCCATGCACGCGGTCGAAACTCTGCTCGAACGACACCACCGCATCGTCGAGAATCAGCCGGTTCAGATCCTCGCGTTTCATTTGGACCTGCGCCTGTGACTGCAGCCGCTGCATCAGCTCGGCCGCCGTCTGCGCGACCGTTTCCTTGCGCTTCTCGTACGCGGAGGCGATGCTCTCCAGCACCTGCCGGAACGACGGCAAGCCGTGGCGCGGCGCGGGCGGGTAGTAGGTGCCGCCGTAGAACGGCTTGCCGTCCGGCTGCAGGAACATCGTCATCGGCCAGCCGCCGTGCCCGCTGATCGTCTGCACCGCCTGCATGTAGATGGCATCGATGTCGGGACGCTCTTCGCGGTCGACCTTGATATTGACGAAGTGCTCGTTCATATAACGCGCGGTCGCCTCGTCCTCGAACGACTCGTGCGCCATGACGTGGCACCAGTGGCAGGCCGCGTAGCCGATGCTCAACAGGATCGGCTTGTCCGCGCGGCGCGCGCGCTCCAACGCCTCCGGCCCCCACGGGTACCAGTCGACCGGATTGTGCGCGTGCTGGCGCAGATACGGGCTGGTCTCATGGGCCAGCCGGTTGGTGAATTGCGTGTCGCTCATCCGTCCTTCAGGTTCGCGCGGTTGGCGGCGCGATAACGCGCCGCGGCCCCCCACAACAGCAGCCCGGCCGCCAGCAATGGCACGCCCAGCCACAACAGCGCCATCTCCAGTTCGCGTTCCGGGTGCTCCCCGGCGCGCGTCAGGCTCCAGATCGTGCAGCCGACCGTGAAAGCGAACCCGACGATCAGGAAGCCGAACGTCGCCATGATGATGCTGCTGCCGGGGATGCGCTTGCGGCTGGCCGGTAGATCGTTATCATTCTTGGTTGAGTCGTTCACAGTTAGATATTCCGCGCGGAAACATCGTATCCGCGAATAACGCGAATCTTCGCGAATGAGTTTTGATTAGCGTTGATTCGCGTTATTCGCGGATCGCCGTATCAGACGCGCGTCTCCAGGCGGCCGATGACGTCGTCGAGTACGCTGACGACGCGGTCGATCTCCTCTTTCGTAATGACCAGCGGCGGCGACAACTGGATCACCGGATCCAGCCGGTCGTCGGCGCGGCAGATGACGCCGTTCGCCAGCAACTGGTCGGACAGCCACGCCATGTTGGCCTCGCCGTGCAGCGACTCGCGGGTCGCCTTGTCCTTGACCAGTTCGATGCCGATGAACAGGCCCAGCCCGCGAATGTCGCCCACGATTTTCTGGTGGTCGAGCGCCTCGCGCAGCGCGCCGATCAGGTACGCGCCGGACTCCTGCGCGCGCTGCGGCAGGTTCTCGCGCTCGATGATTGCCAGGTTGGCCAGCGCCGCGGCCGCGCTGACCGGATGCCCGCCGAACGTGATGCCGTGCATGAACTTCTTCGACTCCGCGCCCAGGAACGTGTCGGCGATATCCTTGCGCACGATCGCCGCACCGAGCGGCGAGTAGCCCGAGGTCAGGCCCTTGGCGCAGGTGATGATGTCGGCTTTGACGTTCCAGTGCTCGGTGCCGAACCAGTGCCCAACGCGGCCAAAGCCGCAGATGACCTCGTCCATGATCATGACGATGCCGGTGCGGTCGCACAGCTCACGCACGCGGCGGTAGTAGTCGGGCGCGGGCACGATGCAGCCGCCGGAGTTCTGCACCGGCTCCAGGATGATCGCCGCGATCGTCTCGGCGCCCTCCTGCTCGACGAGCGCCTCGATCTCGCGCACGCACGACAGGTTGCACTGCGACTCGCGCGCGCAGTACGGGCAGCGGTACTCCAGCGCCATCGGCACGTGCCGCGCGCCGGGCACCAGCGGCTCGAACGGTGCGCGCACGCCGCTCAGACCGGTCACCGACAGCGCGCCCATCGTCGTGCCGTGGTAGGCCAGCCGCCGCGAGATCGTCTTGTAGCGCCCCGCGAAGCCGCGCGCGCGCTGGTACTGCTTGCTGATCTTCAGCGCCGACTCGACCGCCTCGCTGCCGCCGCTGACAAAGAACACGCGCGCGTCACGGTTGCCGACGATCGGCGCGCGCTCCGCCAACTGCTCGGCCACCTGCACGGCCGGCTCATTCGGATAGCTGAACGACGAGACGTAGTGGATCTTGAGCGCCTGCGCGTACATGGCGTCGGCGATCTCTTTGCGGCCATAGCCGGCGTTCACGCAGAACAGGCCGGCCAGCGCGTCGATATACGCTTTGCCGTGCTGGTCATACACGGTGGAACCCTCGCCGCGCGTGATGACGAGCGGCGGCTGGTCGATCAGGTTCTGCATCTGGTAGAAATGCAGCCAGGTATGGTCGGCAACGGCTTCATGCAGCTTGGGCTGGGTCATGGCGTCCTCACGAGTATGCAAATGCGTGGCGACGAAGCGGGGCATACTGCGCCCGAGGGATTATAACACGAACGTGAACGGAAAGTTCCGGTCGCCGTCAGGCGTTGGGCGCCGGGCGGCGGAACAGCACGAAGATAAGCACGAGGCCGCCGACAATCAGCGCGGCGGTGAACGGGAAGACGGCGCGCACGCCCCACCACTCCGCGACCAAACCCATGACAAGCGGCGCCAGCGCACTGCCCAGGCTGCCGGTCATGCTGTAGCCACCGACGACCTGTCCGCGCGTCGCCGCCGTCGACTGCTCGGCACAGAACGCCTGCCCCGACGGCAGGTGCATGCCGAACGCGACGCCTTCCGCGACCAGCAGCAGGCCAAGCAGCCACGGATCGGCGCCGATGCTCATCAGGCCGACCGCCCCCAGGGCGATAAACAGCGCCGCCATAATCATGCGGCGCGGCGCGATGCGCGTCGTCAGCGCGCCGCTCGGGAAGCGCGCGCAGGTCGAGCCCACGGCGCGCGCCGAGAACATCGTGTTGACCGCCGCCTGGGTCGATCCCATCTCGGCGACGTAGACGGGAAAGAAGTTGCTCACCGCGCCGTTGAAGATCGTGTTGATCAGCAGGTTGGCCAGGCTGCCCGCCACCAGGTGCGGGTTAGCCAGCATGGCGCGCATGGCATCCCACATCGAAACCGGCGCGCGCAGGGTGCCGATTTCACTGGGCCGCTGCGGTTCGGGCAGCAACCGCCAGCCGATTAGTGCGCCGGCGACCGACACCAGCGACGCCAAGGCGTAGGCCGCCGGCATCCCGGCCTGGGCCGTGATCAGCGTGGCGACCTGCGGCCCCAGCGCAAACCCCACGCCCATCGTGGTCGTATACATGCCGTACGCCAGTCCGCGCTCAGCCGGGGTCACCACGTCGCCGAGCGCGGCGACGCCGATCTGAAACGTCGAGACGAATGCGACGCCGAGCAGGATGCGCCCCGCAAACAGCCAGAGCACGTCGGGCGCGGCGGCAAACAGCGCGGTCGCGATGCCCATGACCGCCATGCCGAGCACGAGCACGCGCTTGCGCCCGCTGCGGTCCGAAGCCAGCCCGATCGGCACCGAGATGAACATTTGCGTGATGCCGACCACGCTGCTGAGCGCGCCGATAACGGCAAACGTCGCGCCCAGACTCTGCGCGTAGAGCGAGAAGGTGGACGAGAGCATGCCGGCGACGAGGTCGGCCATAAAGATCAGATAGCATATGGCGAGCACATCGCGGCGCAACAGCGAGCGGAACGTAGCGGCGAACGTCGGCGGTGGAGCGGTCGGAACGGTCATGGGGTTTGATGAGATTATGTCATTGGCGGCAGGGATAGGCAAATCACCGGGCAGCGGGTTGCGACGAAATTGCCCCGTGAATTTTGCCCAGCAATTCTCAATTTGGCTTTGTACGGGTACTTTCCAATGCCGCTTGCGATGCGCTGGCTCTCAGGCGCTTGTCACGCAAGCTGGCCCGCCGAAAAAGTGGCGCTGCCCTCCCCCCGACCCCCTCCCAACTTCGTTGGGCCCCTGCTCCCCCGCGCGCGCGGGGGAGCAGGGGCAGGGGATGAGGGGGCATATTGGTAGCCGACTCCAAATTGAGAATTGCTGAATTTTGCCCAGACCCCTTGACAGGCGGCTATTTGTGTTATATATTTAACCATATTGTTAATTAACTACTATGTTAACCACAATAACCGTTGATTCATTGAGTTCCACGCTCGCCGCCCTGTCCGATCCGACCCGCCGGGCGATTCTGGAGCGGTTGGCCACCGGCGAAGCGACCGTCACCGAGCTGGCACAGCCGTTCGCGATGAGCCTGCCTGCGATCTCGCGGCACCTGAAGGTGCTGGAGCGCGCCGGTCTGATCGAGCGCGGCCGCGAGGCGCAGTGGCGCCCCTGCCGCCTGAAGGCCGAGCCGCTGAAAGATGTGTCCGACTGGGTCGAACGGTACCGCAGCAACTGGGAAGAGCGCTTCGACCGGTTGGACGACTATCTGAAGAAAATCCAATCCGAGGGAGAGAAGAAGGATGAGCACAGTAAGTAAAGGCGCCGCACCGACCGACGGGCAGGCGTTCCAGTTGACCCGCGTCTTCGACGCGCCGCGCGAACTCGTTTTCCGGGCGTTCACCGAGCGCGAGCACCTGTTCCACTGGTGGGGTCCGAAAGGTTTCGTCATGCTGGCCTGCGACGTCGATCTGCGGCCGGGCGGACTCTTCCGCTACGGCATGCGCGCGCCGAACGGCGCCGAAATGTGGGGCCGCTTGGTGTTCCGCGAGATTGTGTCGCCAGAACGGATCGTCTTCATCAACTCGTTTACCGATGCGGCGGGCACTCCGATCCGGCATCCGATGGAGCCGAACTGGCCGCTGGAAGTGCTGTCCACCCTGACGTTCAGCGAGCATGACGGCAAGACCGTCCTCACCAGCACCAGTGTTCCGTTCAACGCGACGGAGACCGAGGCCCGGATCTTCGAAGCGGCCAGCAAATCCATGGAGGCGGGCTTCAAGGGCACTTACGGCCAACTGGACGCCTATCTGGCTTCGTTGCGCACAGCCTGACGACACGGCGATACGCCGGAACGAAGACCCACGAAGAGCACAGCACACAAGCCGGGAACGAAGTAGGAAACGCACCCCAGGGAGGGGGCTCCATATGAGCATGACCGAGATCAAGGTTGAACCGGGCAAGCACGAGATCATTATGATTCGCGAACTTGACGCGCCGCTCGCGCTCGTCTACAGAGCGTTCACCGACCCGCAGGCCATTCCGCACTGGTGGGGGCCGCGCTACCTGACGACCACCGTCGAGCAGATGGACGTGCGGCCCGGCGGGCAGTGGCGCTTCGTGCAGCGCGCCCCGGGCGGCAGCGTGCACGCCTTCCACGGCGTCTATCACGCCGTCACCCCGGACCGGGGAACCGTGCAGACGTTCGAGTACGAGGGCGTGCCGGGTCACGTGGCGATGGAAACGCTCGTGCTGGAAGATCTGGGCGACCGCACCCGCGTGATTGAGCAATCTGTCTTCCAGTCCGTCGCCGACCGCGACGGGATGGTCGCCGAGGGCATGGAACTTGGCGTGCGCGAATCGACGGATCGCATGGCCGAACTGCTTCTGACGATGGGGGCGCCGGCCGGGAGGAACCGATGAGCATATCCACCCACGCAGGCATCGCCGAGCGCGAGATCGTCACCACGCGCATCTTCGACGCGCCGCGCGACATTGTATTCGCGGCGTGGATCGACCCGCAGCACATCGGGCAGTGGTGGGGCCCGAACGGCTTCACGATCACGACCGAGCGGATGGATGTGCGCCCCGGCGGCGAGTGGGTGTTCGTGATGCACGGCCCGGACGGCACCGACTACCCGAACCGGATCGTCTATGCAGTGATCGAGCGGCCGGGCAAACTGGTCTACAAGCACGACTCGGGCGACGAGAACGAGCCGAGGCAGTTTGTGACCACCGTAACGTTTGCCGAGCAGTCTGGCAAGACCGTGCTGACGATGCGCGCTCTTTTCAAGACGGCTGCGGAGCGCGACAGCGTGGTCAGGGAACACAACGCCATCGAGGGCGGCAATCAGACACTGGGACGGCTGGCAGCCTACCTGGCGGCGAGTCGGTGACGCACAATTCACAAGGGAGAGGGAGCAACCAATGCGTAAAGTGATCGTATCCGAATTTGTCACCATCGATGGCGTGATGGAAGACCCCGGCGGCGCGGATAAGTCCGCCTACGGCGGCTGGAGCATGCCGTTCTGGAACGACGAGATCGCCAAATACAAGACCGACGAGTTTTATGCCGCAGATGCACTGCTGCTGGGGCGCGTCACTTATCAGGGCTTTGCGGCGGCCTGGCCGGCGATGGGCGGCGACGGCGGCTACGGTGACCGGATGAACAACCTGCCGAAGTACGTCGCGACGACGACGCTGACGGAATTCGCCTGGAACAACTCGCGGCGGATCGCGGGCGCCGTGGCCGCGGCGGTCGCCGCGCTCAAGCAGCAGCCCGGCATGGACATCCTGGTATTCGGAAGCTGCGGCCTGATCCAGACGCTGGCGAAGCACAATCTGGTTGACGAGTACCGGTTGATGATTCACCCAGTGGTCGTCGGCGGCGGCAGGCGCGTCTTCGGCGACGGCCTCGCACGGCAGACTATGGAACTGGTCGAATCGAAAACGCTCGGCAAGGGCGTCGTCGTGCTGACGTACCGGCCGGGAGCGTGACATGCGCAACGTCATCTTTCAAATGGCGGTGTCGCTCGACGGTTACTTCGAAGGGCCGCACCATGAGCTTGACTGGCACCGGGTGGATGACGAGTTCAACGCCTATGCGATCGACCTGCTGAACCGCGTTGACGCGCTGCTGTTCGGGCGCGTGACGTATGAACTGATGGCGAGCTACTGGCCCACCCCGGCCGCTCTCGAGGACGACCCGCAGGTGGCGCGCCGAATGAACAGCCTGCCCAAGCTCGTCTTCTCGCGGACGCTGGAACGCGCCGATTGGCAGAACACGCGGCTGGTCAAAACCGATGCCGCCGCCGAAGTGTCGCGACTCAAGCAACAGCCTGGCAAGGACGTCGCGATCTTCGGCAGTTCCGATCTGGCGCTGGCGCTGATGCCCGACCGCCTGATCAACGAATACCGCATCTTTATCACTCCGGTCGTGCTCGGTAGGGGCAAACCGTTGTTTGCCGGCATCACGGAGCGACATACGCTGGCATTGCGCAGCAGCAGGGTCTTCAGATCGGGTCTCGTCTGTCTTACCTATGCGCCCGCCAGTCTAGTCTGATCGCAAGGCGTGCGAAGCGATTGAGCCAGCCCGCGCACAAGCGCGAGCTGGCTCGTTGTTGTGGGCATGCCGCCCTCCAGGGTATACCACAAAAGTATCGGGATCGCACGGCCAGCCAGTCCGTCATTCCGGCACGTTTTTGGCCGGAATCCACCCAAACCGAGCGCCGCAACAGCCTCATACTATTTCAACTTGGCCATGTCCTCATAGCGATTGCGCAGACGCAACTGCCGCCCCCTCATCCCCTGGCCCCTTCTCCCCCGCGCCCGGGGGAGAAGGGGAAAAACTACCGGGGATTGGCGCGGCGGCGTAGCCGCCGCGCCAATCCCCGGAGACTTGCTCCCCCTCCCAGCGAAGTTGGGAGGAGGCTGGGGGGAGGGCAGAATTTGGCGGTGTGCCGTGTGCTCATGCGACATGCACATGGGGACATTTTCAATTTGAAACAGTATCAGATTCCGGTTGGAGTGGATGCCGGCTAACACCATGCCGGCATGACGATCGGCTGCGCCTCCAACAGTTTGGCGGTATACCCGCCCTCCGGCATGGCTCCTTCATGGTATAATGCCGGGGTGAGCGTCTGAGTCATACGTCCAACCCATTTATACACCCGAGGAGCCCGCATGGCTATTGCCAGCACATCGATCAAGATCGACCGCGCCGAGTTCAGCACGCGCGCGGAGCAGTTGAAGGGCTATATCCAGCAGGAAAAGCTGTCTGGCGTCGCCCTGTTCGACAACTACCACATTCTCTACTACTCCGGCTTCGCGTTTATTCCCACCGAGCGGCCGATCGCGTGGATGATGAACGCAAAGGGCGAGCAGGGCATGTTCGTGCCGCGCCTGGAACTGGAGCACGCCAAGGCGAACGTGCAGGGCGGCCGGGTGGACAACTACCTCGAATACCCCGACAACCCGCACCCGATGACGCTGTTCAAGCAGATGCTGGCCGAGATGGGCTTCGGCGGCCGCGTCGGCGCGGACAACGACGGCTACCCGTGGATCCTTGGCTATCGCGGCCCGGCGCTGACCGAAATGCTCGGCTGCACCTACGTCAACGTCAACCCGTTCGTCGAGGACATGATGGCGCTCAAGAGCCCGGCCGAGCTCGCGCTGATCCGCGAGAGCGTCAAGTGGGGGCACCTGGCGCACGTGCTCTTGCAGCGCTATACGAAGGTCGGCGTGACCGAGACCGAAGTGAGCCTGCGGGCTGGCAACGAGGCGACGCTGGCAATGATGGACACGATCGGACCGATCTACCGCGCGCTCGGCTATGGCCGCAGCGGACCCAGCGCGGGCTACCGCGGCCAGATCGGGCGCAACGCGGCGATCCCGCATGCGCTGGCGAATAACATCGTCTTCCAGGCGGGCGACGTGCTGGTGACCGGCGCGGGCTGCCCGATGTGGGGCTACCAGTCGGAACTGGAGCGCACGATGATCATCGGCGCGCCGAGCGACGACCAGCGGCTGTTCTTCGACCACATGCTGCAGGCCCAGCAGACTGCGCTGAATGCGATGAAGCCGGGCGTCAAGTGCAGCGACGTGGACCGCGCGGTGCGCAAATTCTACGAGGACAACGACCTCAAGCCGTACTGGAAGCACCACAGCGGCCACGCGATCGGTCTGCGCTACCACGAGGGCCCGTTCCTCGACATCGGCGACGACACGGTGCTGAGAGAGGGCATGGTCTTCACGGTCGAGCCGGGCCTGTACGCGCCGGAGCTCGGCGGCTACCGTCACTCCGACACGGTCGCCATCACGGCCGGCGGCATTGAGATGATGACCTACTACCCGCGCGACCTGGAGAGCCTGACGATCGCGGGGTAGGGGAAAGATAAAACCAAACCCACCACGGAGACACAGAGACACTGAGAACCTATGCTAAAGTTCGAAGTTTCTCTGTGCCTCCGTGTTTCTGTGGTGATATGGAGCGAGATCGCACGATGACCAACACACCCAGCAACCCCCTCGACGTTAGCAAAGTTGACCCCAACCCGCTGGCGCAACTGAACCGATGGCTTGACGAGGCGTTTGCCTTCGGCATTGAGGAGCCCAACGCCATGAGTGTCGCGACCGCGACACACGACGGGCGCCCCTCCACGCGCATGGTGCTCATGCGCGGTATGGACGCGCGCGGCATCGTCTTCTACACGAACTACCAGAGCCGCAAAGGCGGCGAACTGGCGCAGAACCCGCACGCCGCGCTGCTGTTCTACTGGCCGCCCATGCACCGCCAGGTGCGGATCGACGGCACAGTCACGCGGACCACGGCCGCCGAATCCGACGAGTACTTCCAGAGCCGCCCGGCCGGCAGCCGCATCTCGGCGCTGGCCTCGCAGCAGAGCGCGGTGCTGGAAAGCCGCGCGGTGATCGAGGAGCGCGTCCGCGCGCTGCAGGCGCAGCACGGCGACAACGCGCCGCGGCCGGATCACTGGGGCGGCTACCGCGTGAACCCGGAGATGTTCGAGTTCTGGCAGGCCGGTGAGTACCGGCTGCACGACCGGGTGCGCTACCTGCGCGAGCCCGGCGGCGCCTGGCGCATCGAGCGGCTGTCGCCATAGCTGATGGCAAGATGACCGGATGATGGGATGACAAGGCGACTGGGTAACGCACCTTGCGACTCGGCCAAAGGTACCTGACCGCGATGCATACACGCATTGACGGTCACGGCCGTATTACAATACCGGAGCCAATTCGGCGCCAATTGGGAATCGTGCCGAACACGCTGATCACAGTCGAGGTGGTCGAAGAATCGCGCCGCATCGTATTGACGCCAATCACGCGCGCCCGCATCCATAGGCTGAGAGGCAAATACAAAGATCGTGGCCTGCTGAAGGCATGGATGCAAGCGCGAGACGGAGACCGCAAGAAGGAACGCGTCTGATACTCAGGCAAACAACATGACCGGAAGGCATCAACCGCCTTCCGGTCATTCTTTCATCTCTTCATCTTGTCATCCTGTCGTCTTGTCGCTCCGTCACCCTCATACTGTTTCAATTTGACCATGTCCTAAATGGTCATGTCGAGCGCGCAGGCAAGACCGTACCTTTGGAAGCCCGCCCCGCGCGCGAGACATCTGAAGTGCTGCATTAAAGATGCCTCGCGCGTGTAGCGTACGCCAGGCCGCAAGATCGACCTTCGCGCTCGGCATGACAAAATAGGACATGAACAGCTTGAATCAGTATCACTCCTCGCCGCCCTCGACCTCATGCCCGCCGCCGGGGTTCGGCATCGCCCGCTCCCACGCGGCAAGGAAGTCGCGCGTCTTGTCCGACGTGTGCAGGAACGCGAAGCGCGCCACCGTGCGCCCCACGTCCAACAGGCGCACATGCGCGCCGACCGCGCGCGCCGCGCAGCGCAATTTCGAGCGCCTTGCGCGTATAGCTGCCCTCGCGCAGGCTGCCGTTCAGGGCCGCGATGCGTACCTGGTGGCGCGCGTGGCTATGCGATGTGGCTGGCATGATGGTTCCCGCCTGGCGCGCAAGTCAGTCGTCAGCGTCAGCAGGTAATACGCCCGGCAGTCCGACGGCGCAGTGCTTGAACGTTGCAAAAAACAACGACCCGACAGGTTGGGCCTGTCAGGTCGTCTTTCCCCACTCCCCGTGTGTTGCTGATTGCTAAACTGATACGCTTACGCCGCGACGGGCTGCGCAACCGGCTTGGTGGAATCGGCCGCGGCTGGCTGCACGACCGGCTTGGCGAACTCGGCCTCGACGTCGAGCAGGATGTCCTCGCCGACCATCATGCCACCGGCTTCCAGCACCGCGTTCCAGGTCAGGCCCCACTCTGCGCGGTTGATCTTGCCCTTGGCGCTGAAGCCCGCGCTCTCGGTGCCCCACGGGGTCTTCACGCGGCCCAGGAAGTCCACGTCGAGTTCGAGCGGCTTGGTCACGCCCTTGATCGTCAGGTCGCCGATCAACTTGCCATGCGTGTCGCTGATGTGAACGCCCTTCGTGCTCTTGAACACGATCTCCGGGTGCACGTCGGTGTGGAAGAAGTCCGGCGACTTCAGGTGCGTATCGCGCTGCTCGAATTTCGTGTTGATGCTCGCCGGGTCGATCACGACCGTCAGAGACGACTTCGCGACGTCCTGCTCGTTGATATCGGCATCGATCGTGAATTTGTCGAACTGGCCGCGCACCGTCGAGATCATCATGTGCTTGACCGAAAACATAATCTGCGTGTGGCTGTAATCCGGCTTCCAATGGGTCATGGCTTTTCTCCTGTTTGCTCGTGGTATCAATTACGTTCGCTTCACTGTGAATAGGATACCGCGACAGCGTGACAGGAGCGTGAACGGGAGCGTGAACAGGCCGGTTTGTTCACGCACGCGAAAGAATTAACCGCAGAGAGCGCAGAGAAAACTTTGCTTCCCGCTAGTAACTCGGAGCAACGCCAATCTAAAGTGGCCTGTGTCTTCTTTGCGCTCTTTGCGTGCTTTGCGGTTGGCGGTTTTTCTTCAGTGGGCTACGCCAGCGTCTTTTCGAGCACTTCGACCTCGGTCAGCAGGCGCTTGCGGCGGCCGCTCTCGGCGATGGCGCGCGCAGCGGCCACGTGAGCGCGCCCTTCAGCGGGGGGCAACAGCGGCGCAAGCCAGATGTGGATCTGCGCGCCGAGATGCTGCAAGCCGAGCGCTTCGGCGCGTGCCAGCGCCGTCGACAGCCGGTGAATCGCCAGCCCGGACTGGCCGCGCGCCTGCGCGACGCGGCCGAGATTGGCCGTCAGTCCGGCGATACGTTCCGGCACTGCCGACTGCTCGGCGAGCGCCAGGCCTTCCGTGAAGCGCGTCTCGGCCTGGTCCAGATCGCCCGCCGCCAGCGCGATCTCGCCGAGCGTGGAGAGCAGGAACATCATGAGCGTCAACATGCCGCGTTCCTGTGCCATGCGCAACCCGTCGAGCGCAAACTCCGCCGCGCGCGGGTCGCTCAGCAGATGCAGGTGATAGGCAAGATTGTTGTGCGCGAAGATGCGCCAGAGCATCGACTCTTCGTCGGACGGATCGGCGCTCGTAACGGCATCCAGCGACGCGCGATATAGTTCGATGGCGCGCTCCAGGTTGCCCAGTTGCGCCTCGATACTGCCCATCTCGAAGCGCACGCGCGCCTGCAGGATGCCGCCGGGCGGCGCCATGCTGGCGGCGCGCTGGAGGTGCTCGATCGCGCCCGCCAGGTCGGCGCCTTCGACCGAGAGCGCGGTGCCCAGCGTGAACTCGGCGTCGGCGCGCTTGTCCGGCGTGTCGCTGTCCAGCACCGCCTGTGCCAGCGCAATCGTCTCGGCGAACTGCCCGAGCGTCATCAGCGCGCGCGCCAGCGCGATCCGCGCATCGTCGGCGTCGGGACCGCGCGCCAGCGACAGCGCCCGCCGGTAGGCGTCGATCGCCTTGGCAACCGCGCCCGACTGGTAGCACGCCTCGCCCATCGCAATATAGATGCGCCGGCTGCGCTCGGGGTCGCGCTCACTGCGCGCCGCCTGCTCGTAAAACGCGATCGCTTCCTTCCAGGCCGGCAGGCGCGCGGCCAGTTGCCCGGCGCGGAAGGCGTGCGGCGCGGCCCGCTCCGGCTCGCCGCCTTCCGCATAGTGCCAGGCCAGCAGACCGGCGACCGCATCGGGTTGCTGGCGATGCACCTGCTCGATCGCCTCGGCCACGCGGCGGTGCAGCAGGCGGTGACGTGCCTCACCGACCTCGGCGTAGGCGACCTCCATCGTCAGCGAGTGATCGAACAGGTACGATGCGCGGCCGTCGGCGTCGTGCGCCTCGCCGATCAGGTGCGCCGATCGCAATTCGTCGACGGCGTCCAGCACCGCCGCCTCAGACAGGCCCGCCGCGCGCGCGACGATGTCGAACTCGAACTCGCGGCCGACCGCCACGCCGACATCGACCACGCGCCGCGCGTTGTCCGACAGGCGCGCCAGCCGCGACTCGATCAGGCTGTACACACTGCGCGGCACCGGCGGCGCTTGCGACAGCTCGGTCAGGTTCACCACGCCGTCGGGGCGCAGGATCTGCCGCTCGCGCGCCTCGCGCACGAGTTCGCTCAGGATGTACGGGTTGCCTTCCGACGTGCGCGCCAGCCAGTGGGCCAGCGGCTGTGCATAGTCGCGGCTGAGGTGCCGTGCCAGCTCGACCGTGTCGTCCGCCGTCAGGCGCCGCAGGTGCAGCGGCTCGGCCTGACCGTCGCGCACGAGCGCCTGCCGCAGCACGGCCAGCGGCGAGCGCGCCTCGATCGGCCGCGTGGCGATGATCAGGGCAACCGGCATGTGGATGGCGGCCACGCGCCGCGCCAGGTAGCCGACCAGCGCCAGCGAGGAGGCGTCGGCCCAGTGCGCATCGTCGAGCGTGAAGACGAGCGGGCGCTCCTGCGCCAACGCCAGCAGGAACTGCGAGACGCCCTCCCACAGGCGCGACTCGTCGTTGATCGTGACCGGCGCGCTGACGACATTCGCCCAGCGGTGCGACGCCGACAGTTCCGGCAGCAGGTGGGCGACCTCGTCGCACCAGATCGGCGCCAGGCGGATGCGCTCGCGCAGCGCGGGCCAGTCCGGGCGGACGGTCAGATCGCGCAGCGCCTCGATGACCGGCTGGTAAGGCAGCGCGCCTTCCAGTTCGCGCGCGCGCCCGACCACTGGCAGCCAGCCGGAGGTGGCGATCAACTCGTCAATCAGGCGAGATTTGCCGATGCCGGCCTCGCCTTCGATGAGCGCGACCTTGTGCGTGACAGTCAGCCGCCGCAGCGCTTCCAACTCCAGCGCGCGGCCGGTGAACGGCAACAGGCCGGAGATCGCAATGCGCGGCGCGCGCGGTGCGGCGACGGCCGGCGTCGCGGCCGGCTGTGGCAGCTTGTCGGTAATGATCGCGTCGTAGAGTGCGCGCGTCTCGGCCATCGGCGGCACGCCCATCTCGTCGTCGAGCAGGCGCCGGAACTGCTCGTAGCGGCGGATCGCGCCGGCGCGGTCGCCCGCATAGTAGTGCAGGCGCAGGGCGGCCCGCTGCACGTCTTCCTGCAACGGGTCGAACGCCAGCGCGCGGTCGAGCACGGCCAGCGCACCCGCGTAATCCTGCGCCTGCTCGTGTCGGCGGCTCAGCGCCGTCAGGCCGCGCACCATCAAGCGGCGGTAGCGTTCACGTTCGGCGGCGACCCAGTCGTCGAACTCCGGCGTGTCGGGCAGGCCGAAATCGGCCAGGAACTCGCCGCGATACAGAGCGACCGCGTCAGACAGTGCAGCGGTATCCGCGCCGGGCGATTGCAGCGCGGCTTCGAAATCGTGCGTGTCGACCGTGGTACCGGCGGCGATGCCAACCTGCTCGTCGTCGATCGCCAGCGCATCGCCGAGCGCCTTGCGCAGGCCGTACAGCGTGGCGCGCAGTGTCTGCTGCGCCGAGGCGCGGTCGGCGTCGGGCCAGAAGAAGGCGAGCAGGCGCTCGCGCTTGACCGGCTTTTGCTGCGCGGCGAGGTAGTAGATCAGCGCGCGGCTCTTGCGGCGGCTGATTGCCAGCGACCGGCCGTCGAGCAGGAGTTCCGGCGCGCCGAGCAGGCGAATGGAGAGCATAGGGGTCAGGGGTCAGGGAGTAGGGATCAGGCGCTGGGAACACGAGGGACGCGAAAGTGAGCGAAAAAACGCGAACCAGAGCATTTTCACCAGTAACCTGATACGATCAATGGGCGGCGAGTCGAGGCCAGGATTTCTCAGCCGCTGCGCGGCTTCGAAATGACGAAACCGCGCGCACTGTCATTTCGAAGGCACGCAGTGCCTGAGAAACCTTGCCGGCCGCGTATGCCGCACCCCGACATGGATTCTCGCAGTGACAGGTCGCGTATCGATTATTTCTGGAAAACGCTCTATGGTGTCGATTCGCGTTTTTCGCCCCCCTATCGTGCCTTTCGTGTTCCAGACGCTTGGATTTTCGTCTTGGCGCGGCCGCCGATCGGCCCCCTTGTAACTAGACTATTTATATCCCGTTATATCCCAAGAGTTATCCCAAGTTATCCCAAACTAGCAGCTAGCGACTAGCGCAATTGCCCGGTAATAGAGAACTGCCCCGGAGATAACTTGATCTCCGCGATGGTGATGCGGTCGAGGTACGCCGCGATTGTGCGGTTGATGGTGCGCGTCAGTTGCGCGTTCAGATCGGCCGGCACCGGCACCGGGCCAAGCTGGATCTGCGAAACGGTGAAGACCGGCTTGCCGCCCGACGCCGCTGCCGAGAGCGTGATCAGCGCGGCCACCGGGTTGCCCTTACCCCACTCGATTTGCCCGAACAGGTCGGCCTTGCCGCTGTCGAAGCAGACGATGGCGTTACTGATCGGGATGAAATCTTCCGGGTTGCGTTTCTTGAAATCGTCGAGGTACAGTGACAGCAGCGACGAGACTTCGTCGTTGCTGGCCGTCAGCGTCGCGCTCTTGCCACCCGTGAACGCCTGCGCGGCGCGCTGGACGAACTGATCGGCCGCCTGCTTCGACACAGCGACCTGGCACGGTGCGACGGGCCCGGCATTGCACGCCGTCAGCGCCAGCAGTGCGAACAGCGCGACCATGATAGTGAATTGACGTACCATTTGTCCTCCTCTGCATGAACAGCGCAGATGCGCTGTACGCTTCATTATCATAGACGAATGAAAGGCGCGCAAAGTTTCAACCGGGGCATGGGCCGCTATTGGCTCTGTATGACCGAACAACGACGCCCCTTCCGGTCTGGAAAGGGCGTTGGATTTGCGCGGATGCAGGCGCTGCGACGGCGCTATTCGTGCAATACCGGCCGGTAGACCCCGGCGGTGAAATACGAGCCGCTCGACCAGGTATCCACTCCATCGCCGTAGCGCGACAGCAGGCCGGCCAGCGTCTCCGGCGTGTGGTAGACCTTGACGATCGCGTGGCGCGAGCCGTCATTCAGGATGCGCTCCTGCTTCAACTCGACGCCCGGCGCTTCGCCGCGAAACGGTTTCGAGTCCACGATCAGCACCGCACCGCCGGGCTGTATCACGCGCGCCACCTCCGCGAAAAAGCCGTCCAGCAAAGGCGACGGCACGTGGCTCAGCCAGAAGCCGAAGAAGCAGGCGTTGAACCCGCCGCTGCGGAACGGCAGGCGGTAGGCATCGCCGCGCGATACGTCGGCGCGCGCGCCCTCCGCAGCCAGCCGCGCGCGCAGCACGCCGATCATAGCTGGCGAATAGTCGAGCGTGGTCACCTGCGCGCGGCGGGCCAGCCGGCGCGTCCACCAGCCGGTGCCGCTGGCGATCTCCAGCAGGCGGCCGTGTGCGAATGCTTGCACCCAGCCGGTCATGATGCCAACCTCGACCTGCCAGCGCTCGTTGTGCGGCGGGTCGTCGTACATGCCGACGTGCAGGTACCAGTCGTCGTACTCGCCGGCGCGGTCATCGTAATACGCCTGCATGCCGCTGACGACGGACGGCACTTCGCTCGTTGACAGGGGCACCGAGCGCCACGCGGATGGCACAGCAGTCACGGTTTCAACTCCTTGCCGCAGCAAAAAGGCGCGCATGAGTCATGCGCGCCTGGTTGAGCGGGTTCACAGCGCGGCGGCTAATCGTCGTCGCCGTCGAAGTCTGCGGTTGCTGCGCCCTCGTCGTCCTCGTTATCCATCAGGCTGATCATGTGCATTTCGACCGGCAGGCGCACCCAGATCTGCAGCAGCGTCCCCTCGTCCAGTTCATCGAAGCGGATGCCGCAGATCTCGACGCGCTGCTTGAGGCCGTCCATGTCTTTGTACTCGAGCATGACCGGTCGCTGCTCGGACCACGCGTTGCGGCAGCGCGCGATCATCTTGGGGCCGTTGAAGGTGCGCGTGTCGCAGCGCGCCAGCTCGAACGGCCGCGGGGTATCCGGATACGACATCCAGGACTCACGCCCCTCAAGTTCAAATTGCGGCGGCGGGCCTTCGATGATGGAGATCAACTCGGGCTCGGTCAGTTCGGGCTTGTTCGGATTGCTCATGAAACGGCGCTTCTTTCTCGTCGGAGGGCTGTTCCCATTATAACACGGTGTTGGCGCGGGCTGGCAAATGCGCACCCCTAGCGGCCCTTCCACTCCGGCTTGCGCTTTTCGACAAAGGCGCGCATGCCTTCCTTCTGGTCGTCCGTGCCGAACAGCACCGTAAACAGGCGGTTTTCGTAGTCGAGCCCGTGCTCCAGCGCCACATCCTGCGCCTTGAGCACCGCCTCCTTGGCCATACGCGCAGCCAGCGGCGCCTGGCCCGCCACGCGCGCGGCCAGCTTTTTAGCCTCCGCCAGGTAGCTGTCGAGCGGCGCGACGGCGTTGACGATGCCCCAGGCCAGCGCCTTCGCCGCCGGGATCGGGTCACCGGTGAGCATGATCTCCATGGCGCGCGCCTTGCCGACGATGCGGGTCCAACGCTGCGTGCCGCCGCCGCCCGGGATCACGCCGATCTTGATCTCCGGCTGGCCAAACTGCGCCGTCTCGGAGGCGACGATCATGTCGCAAGCCAGCGCGACTTCGCAGCCGCCGCCAAAGCAGTAGCCGCTGACCGCCGCAATGACCGGCTTGCGCACGCGGCGAATGACCGCGAACATCGAGACGTTGAAGCGGTCCAGCATCTCGGCCGGCGAGCGATCGCTCATCTCCTTGATGTCGGCCCCGGCGCTGAACGCCCGATCGCTGCCGGTGACGATGATACAGCGCACCTGCGGGTCGGCGTCGAACGCCTGCAGCGCCTCGGCGCCCTCGCGCTGCAACTGCGCGCTCAGCGCATTCAGCGCCTGCGGCCTGTTGAGATGGATGATGCCGGTGCGGTCCTCGATGCTCGTGATGATCGTTTCGTAGGGCATGACGCGCTCCTTGCTACAGGCTTTTTGCGATCGCGGCGATCTGCGCGGCGTGCTCCTCGCCGTGCTCGGCCAGCCGCTGGGCGAAGAACTCCAGCGTCCGCGTGCCGAACTCGGGATGACTGCCCGTCTTCTGCCAGTCGGCGTCGGACAGCGTCGACAGCAGGCGCGCCATCATCTCGTGCTCGCTGGCGATCAGGCTGGCGATATCGGACGCACTTTCGCCGGCGTCCGGGTGTGACTTGCGGAACTCGTCCTCGTCGTACGTTTGAAAGACCGGCTCGGTCTCGGCGATCAGGCGGCGCGCGCGCAGACCGTAGGCGAAGACCGCCACGTCGCGCGTGTGCATCAGCGCCTGCCGCATCGACCACTCGCCCGCTTTGGGCGCGGTCGCGTGCTTGTCGGCCGGCACCGAGTTTACGGACTCCCCCAGCGCCTTTCCCGCGGCGCGGATGCGCCGGACAATCTCAGTGTGTTGTGCATTCATAGGTGATCTCCTCGTGAGTTGGATGCGCGTTAGCGCGCTGGTCAACGAAATAGATGGTAAGCGGCCGGAATGTATGGCCACGGATCAACGGCGTCAAACGCCGCGAGCAGGCGCTGATCGGTTGGTGCGTCGGGATGGTACTGGGCGCGCCACCGCACGAATGGGAGAACCCACAATCTTGCCGTGGCAAACTCGCGCCAGACCAACTCGCCGATAACACCGCAGCGTTCGCGGAAACGCTGCCGCTCAAATTCGGCCCAGAGCGTCGCCGTGTCGTACGGCACGTGCCGGAACTCCGCGACCCATGTGCCATCGACAGCCCGCAGCAGCATGTAGCGCGCATCCGTTGTGCCATTGACCGGCGCGCCGACCGTGCCCGGATTCAGCACGCGCCAGCGCCCGGCCCGCAGGTCCATCGGCAGGTGCGTGTGGCCGGCAATGATCGTCGTCTCCTCGATGCCAGCCAGCAGCGGTTCCAGCTCGGCTTCGGTCATTGCGGGGAACAGCGATTCCCACGCGCTGCGCGGCGAGCCATGCACGACCCGGATCGGCGGCGCATCGGGAAAGCGCAGGCTCAACGTATCCGGCATGGCGGCGATGGTGCGGTGCCAGTGCCCCTGCAACTGCTCGGCCAGCCACGGCAACAGCGGGAAGCGCGACGGATCGCCCCACTCGGCGGGCGCACGCGGCGTGTTGTAGTCGAGCACGTAGAACTCGTTATTGCCGCGAATGAGCGCCCACCCTTCGCGCGCAGCCACGTCCATCACCTGCGCGGAGAACGGCCCCCAGTTGACGAGATCACCCGCCACCACGATCCGGTCTATCGGGAACTGCGTCATGTCGCGCCGGACCACTTCGAGCGCGGGCAGGTTGCCGTGAATATCCGACAGAACCGCGAGCGTCGTCATCTGCGTATATGTTAAGCGGGACTGCGTAATGCCGCAAACAACCTGCAATACACGCCGCTGCTACCGCGCCGTCGCGGCAACCGGATCGCCCAGCGCGATCATGCCGGTCTGGCCGCTGACGAGGTTCTGCCCAAAGTAGACGCCGGGGCGCGGGTCGGTGCTGTGGCGGAAGCCGGCGAGCGTTTGCAGCGGCTCGGCGCCGACCGTTGCGGTCGCCTGGTCGGTGGTCGTGATAGCGCAGCGGGCGCACGGCTTGACGACGCCGAAGCGCACGCCGGCGATGACCACGTCCGACCAGCCATCCTCCACGAACGGCGCACCGCCCGCCACGACGATATTCGGGCGGAAGCGGTTCATCAGCAGTGGCTGCGCCAGCCGGGTGTTCAGGTTGTCCAGCGATTCCTGCGAGATGAGCAGGAACGGGTAGCCATCGGCGAAGCCGGTCTGGTCGTCGGCGCGGCGCGCAAACGCCGGGTCGACGGTGCGCGTGTGCTCGTCGGCGATGCACACCAGGCGGCACGACGCGCCGAGGTAGTCGCTGAACCAGGCGGCGGCCTCGCGTCCCTGGTCGACTGCGGCGCAGGTGTCGCGCCAGATGCCGACATTGCTGCGGGGGCCGTCGTTGCCGACCGTCAGCGACAGGTCGGACTTCCCCGGCGCGCGGACAGTCAGACAGTTGCCCGCCAGTTCCGGGGCAATCAGCGCCAGGCGCGGGTACTCGCGCTGCGTCAGGAACAGCCCGTCATCATCCACCACCATCAGCAGCCGATCGTCCTGCAGGCCGCGCGGGGTGACCTGCGTGCGATTGACCGCCGTGCCCCGGCACGATTTGATCGGATAGATGTAGAGTCCCGTTACGCTAATCATGGCAAATCCTCCGGGCCGCGGCGATTGACGATCCGCATGATCTCGTCCTCGCGCAGCACGCGGTGGGAGCGTTTGGCGGCGGCCAGCACGCGATCGACCAGCGGCCGCACCGGATCGATGCCGCGCGATTTCAAGTAGAAGACGACGTTACTGGCGCCGCTCAGCGGACCGACCTCGATGATCTGCCGGCGGCCGAACCACTCGGCGGGCACGCTGCAATAGACGTGATCGGCCAGCCACTGGTCGCCGCGCGCCAGCGCCTTGCTGACTGCCGAGGCGTGCACGCCGGTGGCGGTGCGGAAGGCGTCCGGGCTGAAGACCGGCCACATCGCCGGGATCGGCACGCGCAGGATGTGCGAGGCGCGGCGCACATAGTCGTTCAGCGCCGTCATGTCGTGCGGCAGCACACCGAGCAGCTTGAGATTGACGAGCAGGGTGTCCATCGGCGTGTTCCCGCTCCGCTCGCCGATGCCGAGCGCGGTCGCGTGCACGCGGTCAACGCCCGCCGCGATCGCCGCCAGTGAGTTCGCCACCGCCAGGCCGCGATCGGAGTGGCCGTGCCAGTCCACCGCGACCGCCGCGCCCGACTGCTGCACGATGCGCCGGACGTAGGTGACGACGTTGCGCGCGCCGTCGGGCGTCGCATGCCCGGTCGTATCGGCAATGCAGATGCGGCGCGCGCCGCACCCGATAGCGACACTGTACAGCCGCTCCAGCGATTCCGGGTCGGCGCGGGTCGTGTCTTCGGTGACAAACATGCACGACTGGCCGTGCTTGACGACGAAGTCGACCGATTCGTGCACGCGCATGACCAGGTCTTCGAAGTCCCAGTCTTCGGCCAGCCGGCGAATCGGCGAGCTGCCGACGAACACGGCGACCTCCACCGGCACGCCGGACTGCTGGGCGCACTCGATGGCGGGTACGATGTCGGCGAGCGTCGTGCGCGCGGCGACGTTGACATGAATGTCGAGCCCGACCGAGGCGCACGCCAGCGCGACGACGTCCTGCTGGGCCTGGCGTGACGAACTGGCGTAGCCGATGTTCGCGCAGTGGATGCCGAGCCGGCCCATCAGCCGCAGCAGGTCGATCTTCTGCTCGACCGGCGGGTTGACGACCGACGGCGACTGCAGGCCGTCGCGCAGCGTCTCGTCGTTCAGTTCCACCACCGCCGGGTAAGTAGTCGTCTGCCCGGCCGTGTTCCAGTCGTAAATCAGGTCGCGCGCCCGCGATGCGATCAGCGCGGACTCGGCCTCAGGCATACGTCTCCAGCCGGCGCTTGACCGCCGCGAGAAAGCGGTCGCCGTCGGCGCCGTCGAGCGCGCGATGGTCGAAGGTCAGGCCGACATTGGCCGTCAGGCGGATGGCGATGGCGTCGTCAATTACGATCGGGCGCTTGGCAATCGCGCCGACGCCCATGATCGCCACCTGCGGCTGAACGATGATCGGCGTGCCAAACAGCCCGCCGCCCCGGCCCGGGTTCGTGATGGTGAAGGTGCCGCCCTGCACGTCGTCGGGGCGCAGGCGCTTGTCGCGCGCGCGCCGCGCCAGATCGTTCACCGCGCGGGCAATGCCGAGCAGGCTCAACTCGTCAGCATTCTTGAGCACCGGCACGATCAGGCCATCCTCCAGCGCCACGGCGATGCCGATGTTGATGGCGCGGTGCAGCAGCATGCCCTGCATGGAGAAACTGCTGTTGGCCTGCGGCTGCTCGCGCAGGACGCGGGCCGCCACTTCCACGAAGTAGGCGGTGTAGGTCAGATCGGCGTCCTGGCGGGCAAACGCATCCTTGTTGGCAGCATAGTGCGCGGCCACGCGCGACAGGTCGATCTCGAACACCGAGGTCACGTGCGGCGCAGTCTGCACGCTCTTCAGCATGTTCTCGGCGATGGCGCGGCGCATCGGCGACAGCGGCACGAACTCGTCCTCGCCGGCAGTCGGCGCGGCGGGAGCCGGAACCGGCGCGGGAGTGGCCTCGCGCACGACGGGCGCGGAGGCCGGAATGGGCGACACGGCAGCGAGTGGTGGTACGCTTGGCGCAGGGGCCGTGGCCGGAACTGCGGCACGCGCCAGGTATGCCTCGACATCACGCTTGGTGACGCGCCCTTCCTCGCCAGTGCCCTTGAGCTGCGACATGTCGATGCTGTGCTCGGCGACGAGACGCGCCACGACCGGCGACAGGTAGGTCGCGCGCGAGCGGGGCGCAGCCACCGGCGCGGGTGCGGCGGCCACGGCAGGCACGGCAGCACGCGGGGCAGCGGTCGCTACCGGGGATGACGCAGAACCAGGCGCCTGCTCGCCCGGCTCACCCACGACGGCAATCGGCGTGCCGACGCGCACGGTTTCGCCCTCGGCAACCAGCAGAGCCAGCACGACGCCCGCCGCGGGCGACGGAATCTCGGTGTTCACCTTGTCGGTGATCACCTCGACGAGCGGCTCATAGAGCATCACGCGGTCGCCCGCGCGCTTCAACCACTGGCCGACCGTGCCCTCGACCACCGATTCGCCCAGTTGCGGCATCTTCACCTGTGTTGCCATGTCAGCGTCTCCACGTTTACTTCTTTTTCGACTTGATAATGCCCCAACGAACTTGTCATGCATGTCCTGTGCACGGCGGCTTCGCCGCCGTCCGCCGCAAAGCGGCGGGCACAGGATGAAACGTGAACGCAAGGCCTGCGAATTTCTTGAAACTGTGCGCGTGAAGCATCTAGAGCATTTTGTAGAAACATCGGGCACGCCATGCGGTTCGCCGGGTAGGGGCAGGTCTTTGACCTGCCCAGCGGACAGGCCAAAGGCCTGTCCCTACATGCGTCGTGCAGCACTATATCGGATCATTTCGCAAACCGCTATAGGCTCGTCCCGATGCTTGGCACACGCAGATTTCAGGCTCTTCGCGCGCGAGGCGATCGTGAAAGCGCTTGATTCGACCTTCGCGCTCAGAGTGACATAGTTATCAATACCGCGCCAGCTTGCGCATCGCGTCGGCGATCTTCTGCGGGTTGGGCAGCAGCCACTGCTCCTGACCCGGATCATGCGCCATGGCCGGCACGTCGGGCGTCGTCACGCGCATGACTGGCGCATCGAGATACTCGTACGCTTCCTCACTAAGCGTCGCCGCGATCTCGCCGGTGAACGAGTAACTGCGCGTGTCCTCAGTCACCGCCAGGCACTTGCCGGTCTTGCGCACCGAGCCAACGATGGTCTCGCGGTCGAGCGGCAACAGCGTGCGCAAATCGATGACCTCGGCATTCACGCCCTCGGCCGCCAGCGTCTGCGCCGCCTCAAGGCACTGGTGCAGCATCAGGCCGTAGCTGACGACCGTCATGTCGGCGCCCTCGCGCGCGATGCGCGCCCGTCCGATCGGCACCGTATACTCGCCGTCGGGCACGTCGTCCTTGATCGAGCGGTACGCCTTCTTGTGCTCGAAGAAGACGACCGGGTCGTCGTCGCGGATCGCGCTGATCAGCAGCCCCTTGGCGTCATAGGCCGTCGCCGGGATGACGACCTTGAGGCCGACGCGGTGCGCGTACAGCATCTCCACCGATTGCGAGTGCCAGAGCCCGCCATGCACGCCGGCGCCGTATGGCGCGCGCACGACCAGCGGGCAGCTAAATGCGCCGGCGGTGCGCCAGCGGATGTTGGCCGCCTCGTTCACGATCTGGTCGAGACCCGGCAGCGAGTATTCGGCGAACTGCATCTCGGCCACCGGCCGCAGGCCGCGCATCGCCGCGCCGATCGCCATGCCGGCGATGCCGATCTCGTTGAGCGGCATGTCGACGACACGCTTCGCGCCGTACTTCTTTTGCAGGCCGTCCGAGGCGAGGAAGACGCCGCCCTTCATGCCGACATCCTCGCCCAGCACGAACACGCGCGGATCGCGCGCCATCTCCAGATCCATAGCGTCACGGATCGCTTCGATCATCGTTTTGAGTGGCATGGCAGTTGCTCGCTTTTCGGATATTGTGCGCGGTTATCCAGCCGCGCTCGTCATCGCATTGCGCAGCGCCAGGAATGCCTGCTTCAATTCCTGCGACACGGCGCTCGCCGGCTCATTCATCACCAGATATTGATAGCGGTCCAGGAATGGAGATCGAAAGCGGTGGAACAAATGCAGGAAGTGTCTTACGAAACCAATGCAATCGAGAACGACCATCTCAGTTCCACCGGTCAACGCGTAGACCGTGGACGCGTATTCCTGCACTGAAATATCGATTCGCTCCGTGGTTATGAAAACATAATGGTCGATGCGCTTCGGTGCGGATGCTATTTTGTGTAACGCCGCGTCAATGTCATCACGTGATACGCGTCGGGTTTTCATCTCATAACTGGCCACCACATCATCCTCGCCAATCAAGGTCAGATCAAGGTCGCCCAGCGCCCCCGATTGTCGGTCGGCGGCGTTGTGCGCTTGTAGAGACCGCGCGTGTTCGCCCAGCATGGGTGAAACAGTATCGTAGGCGGCTGCCACCGCGAGGACTGGCAGCCGACTTGTATTGGGCAAGCGAAGATGCTGTTCGATCAGCACGACGATTTGCTCTGCCGACAGCACAACTTGCTCATTGGCTCGTTGCTGTTGAAGCAACACACGCAGAGCATGCTCGTCTTCTTCTTTCATGGTGATGAGAATGCGAATCGTTTCAGTTAGCAAATCCGATGCAGAAATCCGCTTACGGTGAACATCATCAAGCAATTCGAGAATGGCTACATACATCGACGCCGGTCGTCCCACCAGGTTCACGCCGGGTGCGAGCACGGCATCGCGGTTCCTAAAGGCCGGCGTCAGAAAAGCCGTCGTCTGGTTCACGGGCAAATGATGAGCATTGATGAAACCAGTTACAAAACTTTCGTCATAGCTCCGACCCGAATACGCATCGTCGTCGCCGATTTCCGTATAGGGTTTACGGATGTCCAGAGCCGGATTATGAATCTTCGCCAACGCACTGCACAATAGCAAGCGCGTCCCGGCGCGGTTGCTCTTGGTGCGTACCACGCTTTCGATTTTCGCCTGCCTTACCTTCTTTACAAATGGTCGAGATAACTGCTTTGCTGCTCGGTCGTAGGCTTTTTCAAGGATTTGGTCCGGCGTGGCCATACCATCTTCCCTTTTTCGTGAAGTTCGTAGTTTATCCACAGCACCTCGGTGCGCGGTTGCTTGACCGAGTGCACCAGACGTTCCGGCGCCTCAACATGGTTCCAATCAGCATACAATTCATTCATGAGGTCGCAGTGATACGATGACAAAGCGACTTTCCCCTTGCACTGATGAAGTGTGCGCGCCAGTGCGCGGTGCTCGTCATCCGTCATCTCATACGCGTAGGCTTTGCTATCACCGCGTGTAGAATGCGGGTAGGGCGGATCGCAATAAAATAGCGTCTCCGGCGAGTCATACCTTTCAATCACCTCAATGGCTGGAGCACTTTCAATTTGAACTCGGACCAATCGTTGCACAAGCTCAGAGAGACCCTCCACCGATCCCAGCCAACGCGACACCGCGCCAGCCATGCCCGCGCGGCTCGTCATAGTGCAATGCGCCCACCGACCCGGTGAAGCGGTTTGTGCCAACCCCGTCCTGACCTGGCGCGCGCGAACAAAGAACCGGCGCGCCCGTTCCAGATCAGCGAGGTCCTGCCGACGTTCACATGCAATGGTCAATTCTTTGCGTGAGAAAGGCGTCAAACCGATCGCGCGTATCAAGGAATCGCTATTGTCACGCAGAACTCTAAAGAAGTTCACGACTTCGCCGTCGATATCGTTGTACGTCTCTACCGGCGCGGGCTGTCGGTTCAGCAGAACCGCCGCAGAGCCGCCGAACGGCTCGCAATAGTGATGCGCCTCTGGGAGTAGTGGTAGCAGCCATTCGAGGTGTGAGTATTTTCCCCCGTACCACCCAAACGCAATTAGCTTTCCCAATGATCTCTCGCCTTCTGGTCGTACATGGACGCGGATAATGTGCGCCGGCTGTTTGAGACGTTATTCATGCGAGTATATGTGCGTCAGGACGTCTTCCGGCTTCGGCGTCGGCGACGCCATGGCATATTGTTGAGCGTCGTCGATCTCGGCCGTGATCCGGTCGGTGATCTGTTGGTTCAAGCTATCGTCCAGCAGCCCGGCCTCGCGCATGTACGCCTCCGCTTTGGGCAGCGGATCGTAGGCCAGATCGGCCGCGATGTCCTCGGCGCTCCGGTAGCGGCGCTGATCGTCCTCGGACGTATGCGAGCCCAGCCGCCGGATGCGCGCCTCGATGAACGTGGGGCCGCCGCCATCGTAAGCGCGCGCCAGCGCCCGTTTCGTCGCCGCGTAGACCGCCAGCAGGTCGGCGCCGTCCACGACCTCGCCAGCCATGCCGTATGCCGCAGCGCGCGCCGCCAGGCTCTCGGCCGCAAATTGCAGACGGTTGGGCACCGAGATCGCCCAGCCGTTGTTCTGGCAGAAGAAGATAACCGGCAGCTTGTGAACGGCGGCGATATTCAGCGCGGCATGCGCATCGCCGGTGGAGGTCGCGCCGTCGCCAACGTAGGTGATGGTCGCCTCGCGCCGGTCTTCATAATAGCTGGCCCAGGCGCTGCCGACCCCGTGTAGGAACTGGGTGCCGACCGGGCTCGACGCGCTCAGGATATGCAGCGCCGGGCTGCTGTAATGCCCAGGCAACTGGCGCCCGCGCGAGTTCGGATCGGTGTCGCGGTGCATGGCGAACGCAAAGATGTCGCGCAGCGGCATGCCGCGACCGATGGCGACGGCCTG
The DNA here is from genome assembly GCA_016235055.1 of Chloroflexota bacterium. Taxonomy (NCBI): domain Bacteria; kingdom Bacillati; phylum Chloroflexota; species Chloroflexota bacterium. Next base: position 152,374 of record JACRMK010000007.1, read on the forward strand.
CTCGCGGTATGCCAGCGCAATCCAGTCGGCGGGCGACAGCGCGTACACGCTGCCGATCTGCGCGGCCTCATGCCCCCGGCCGGTGCCGGTGATCAGCACGTGGCCCTGGCGGTTCAGTTGCCCGATCCGCTCCTCCACGGCGCGCGTCAGCCGCATCTTGTACCACATCTCCGCCATGTCCTCGTCGTTGAGGCCGAGTTCCTGATGTTTGTTCAGACTCATTTGCGTTACTCCACTTGGGTGACCAATTCGCGCAGGCGTGAGGGGCGCGTGCCGCGCGTATCGCGCGCCAGGCGCGCCAGCGCCTGCAATTGCTCCTGCCGGCCCATGACAATCAGCACATCGCCCGCCGCCAACGCCAACTCGGGCGACCAGTCCACGGTCTGATGCTCTGCGCCGCGCAGGATGACCAGCACGTTGGCGCCGGTCGTCTCGCGCAAGGCCATCTCGTGCAGCGTCTTGCCGACCAGCGGCGAATCCGGCGCAATCGTGATCTCTTCCAGCCACAACTCGTACTGCGGGGTGCGCATCGTCGTGTGCAGGAACTCGACGACGTTAGGATGCACCAGCAGACTGACGATATGATTGCCCGCCATGACGTATGGCGAGACGACCCGGTCGGCGCCGGCCTGGCGCAGCTTGCGCTCGGCCGCTTCGGTGGTGGCGCGCGCCACGATCTGGAGATCCTTGTTGAGGGCGCGCGCGCTGAGGGCGACGAAGACGTTGTCGCTATCGGCGTTGAGCACGGTGATCAGCCCGACGGCGTGTTCGATGCCGGCGGCCATCAGCGTCTCATCCTCGGCGGCGTTGCCGCGCACATACGGCAGGCCGCGCCGCTCCAGCCGCTCGATGGCCGCCGGCTCGCGCTCGACGACGACGAGCGGCATGTGGAGCGCGGCCATTTCGCTGGCGACCTGCTCGCCCACGCGGCCGAAGCCGCACACGATATAGTGATTTCGCAATTGGCTGATCGCGCGCATCATGCGCCCCTGGCGCAAGGTACCGGCCAATTCGCCGGCGATGACATACTCGGTGAACAGGCTGAACAGGTACGCCGCCGTGCCGACGCCGGCGACGATCACCCCAATGGTGAACACGCGGCCGACCGGCGAAAGCGGGTGCACCTCGCCAAAACCGACCGTGGACACGGCCAGCACAGTCATGTATACCGCGTCGACCAGCGAGAAGCCCTCGATCACAATGTAGCCAGTGACGCTCGCCGTGAACAGCAGCAGGACAAGCACGGCGATCCGCTTGAGCTGCTCGGACAGAGGCATGCGCATGGCGTGATTACGGTTTCCGCATCGCGACCGCGACGCCGCCCAGGAAGCCGTGCGCCGCGCCGACGAAGACCGCGACCGGCAGGCTGGCGACCAGCAGTTTCGCAAACAGGGCAGCGGTCAATCCCCACAGGACGGCCACGAACAGCGTGCGCCAGTTGCGCCGCCGCCGTACCTCGCGCGCCATCCGGCCCATGGCCTCAAAGGTGAACGGGACGCCGTAGCGCGAGAGCGGCCACGCGACCGCCAGCGCCGCCATGCCGAAGAGCAGGCCGGCCGCCGCGCCGAGCGCGAGGAACCAGCCCCAGGCCAGCGGGCGCGCCGAAAGCACCACCGCCGCCCCGGCCAGCATGCCCATGTACGCGCCGCCCACGTCACGATAGCGGCTGGCGCCCATCAGCAGCGCGCCGAGCCCCAGCGCAGGCGCACCGGCCGCTGCGGCGCCCATCAGCGCGTACGTTTGCAGCGCCGCATTCAGATCAGACTGCAGCAGTGTATCGTTGAGCGCGTACGCCGCGAGCGCCAGCACCGCCGTGCCTCCCGCCGCACCGATTATAGCCCAAATCGCTCCCATCGCGATAGACGCCATGCCGATGGTGCTGATCGCCTCGCCAAGCAGTGCGCCGCGCGTGTCGATCACAAAACGAATGGTGCGCGCCACCACCAGGCCGGAGCGCCCGGCCAGCATCAGCAGGAAACGCACGGCATCCGGAAGCGACTGAAACGCCTGCTGGATGCCGCCCGTGCCCTGTTGAACGAGCGAAGCGAGCATGACGAGCAGGCGCACGATGCCTGGCATGGGTGACGAGCGGCGTGAGCGCGTCCGGCGCGCGCGCGGTGGACGAACTTTCGTACCGCCCGTTTGCGTGTAGGATGCGCCGGTCGGCGGCGGCGACGCAGAAGCGCGTGCGCTCACTGGCTGAGCGGCTGCGCGCTGCAGCACGCACCACGGGCACTCCGCAAGTTGCCGCGCGTAGTAATGGCGGTGCGCGCACGGCACGAGGTTCTGCTCGGCGGCGTCGAGTGCGTACTTCCACTCATCGGCGATGGGCCGCGCCGCCGGGCTCAGGTAGCCATCCACGAACGCGCGCCGGAACAGCGCCGACAGCGCGGGGTCGAGCGCGTCGAGCGGCAGCACGTTCGGCAGCGGCGCGACACGGCCGTGCGATGCCGGCGCATACGGGTACAGCCCTTGTCGGATGCGCTCGCCGACTTCCGGCGGATCGCCCGCGCCGAGCCAGCGCGCGCGGAACGGGTGACTGCCGTCCATCAAGAGTTGGTAGATCAGCACGGCCAGCCCGAAGGCGTCGTGCTGGGGGGCGCGGGTCGTCGTGTCCAGCGCGCGGCCGTGCAGTTCGGGCGGCAGGTACTCCCAGCGCGCCACCGGGCAGGGAAACACGCGCTTGTCCGTGCGCACCTGGAACGAGTCGGTGTCGATCAGCGTCACGAGCGCGTTCGGCTTGACCAGCACGTTGCTCTCGTTCAGGTCGCCAATCACGTAGTCGTGACCGTGCAGGGAAACCAGCGCCGAGGCGAGGTTGCGCGCGGCGCGGTGCAGGTAGCGCCAGTCGAAGCTGGGCAGCGTCTGCGCGCGCAGGCGCGGGTTGAAGACTTCGAGCAGGCGGTACGCGCCCAGGATGCGCGGCATCAGGTAGCCGACGCACTGCCCGCGCGCGTCGAACAGCACGTCGCGCGGCCACGCGATCGACGGGTGGCTGATCTGCGCGTTGGGGTCCTCCGGCGGGTTGTCCACCATCCAGCGCAGCTTGTCGGCGTAGTCGTCGCGCCGGACGGTGTAGATTTTGGCGAGCCAGTCGGGGTGGTCAAGGACGTGACGCACCTCGGCCTCGCCGCCCTGCGCGATGATATCGCCGACGGAGAGGCGCTGGCCGCGCGGCGTGCGCACGAGCGTGGTCGTCATGCCGGCTCGGCCGTCAACTGCGGCTCGACGCGCACGGCGATCACCAGCGTCTTGTCGTCGTCGGTGCGCGCGGTGACGCGTTCGGAGCAGAGAAACGCGGCGAGTTCGACATCCGCATCGGCATGCGCTTGCGCGGCGAAGGCGAACAGCGGCTGGAAGAACGGCGCATGCGGCGCGTAGTCGGGCAGGCGCAGCGCCAGCCGCAGCAACCCATCGGTCGTTGCAGCGACGGCGCGCGCGGTGCCGTCCACCCGCGCGATCTGCACGCAATCGCGTGCGTCGTCCTGCGTCAGGAAGTGCGTCTCGTTGGCGTACTCGCCCTTCTGCGGCGGGGCGGAAGCGAGGCGCAGTTCGCCGCCGGTTTCCGCGATAACCGCGCCATCGCCGAGGCTGGCGACGGTGAGCACATTCGCGCCGGCGATGGCGCAGGTGAGCGTGCTGGCGAACTGCGCCAGCGGCACGCCGGCCTCGGCAGCCAGAACGGCCAGCGCCTCGCGCGCGCGGGCGAACGCGTCGCGCAGCAACACATCCGGCGGAAGTGGTTCCGGCGCAGCGAAGCCGTCGGCCAGCGTCGCCAGTACCGCACCGACCGCCGCCTGCGCGCCTTCCAGCGAGCGCGGTGCCGACCCGGCGCCATCGGCAACGGCCAGTATCAGTATATCGTCGGGCAGTACGCGCCAGCCATGCGCATCCTGGCATGGCGCACCCTGCCGTGTATGCGCGGAGCCCTGCACCGACGCGCCGACCACATGCCACTCTGATAGATTCATTCTGAGCAACCGCCATGCGTCAACCGGCGCGTACCGAGAGAAATCCCAACTCCCAATTTCCAGATCCCAAAACGATTATCCGCGAATAACGCGAATCGGCGCGAATGAAATCGCGTAGGGGGCACATTGCATGTGCCCCGGTGCCATTCCGCGCGCCCATGTGCCCCGGTGCCATTCCGCGCGCCCGCGGGCGCGTGCAACGCGCCCCTACGTTACGACGTGTCCGGCATCTCGAACCACTTGCCGGTGTCCTGCGGCTGCCAGAACAACGTGCTGACCGTGCCGTCCTCGAAGAACTGGTACGGGTCGAAGCGCTTGTATTCCTCGTACGGGCCGTCCCAGTCCTTACGACGCTCCTTGTAGGCGTGGTGCCCCTCGATACTGTAGAACTCGAAGAGCATGATGTATGTGCCGGTCGGTTTGCCGTCGCGGTCGGTCTGCCGGTAGTAACGCGCCGACTTCCACTCCGCGAACAGGTCGGCGTGGTGCAACTTGACGTAGTCGAACCAGTCGCGGATCATCTGGTCGTGCGCGGCCTCGTTGCCCGACGCGACGCGCCACGTTTCAAATTCAAGGAAACTCATAGAACACCGTTCTCCACGAAGTCACACGAAGCAACACGAACTATAAACCTTACCTTTGTGTTTCTTCGTGTATCTTCGTGGACAAAGATTAGTGCAGATTCGCGTTATTCGCGGATCGCTTTGTTATTGAAATGCGGTAGCACATGCTTGCCGAGCAGGTGAATCGCTTCGACGCTGCCGCGCGGGCCGTGCGGCATGCCAAACTCGACGCGCCCGACCGGCGTTTCCGCGCACATCCGCTCGATGCTCTCGATGACGTCGTTGGGCGTGCCGCAAAGCGCAAAATTGTCCAGCGCCAGGTCGGGCACGAGCACGGCCGCCGCATCGTAATCGCCGCGCGCTGTCGCCGCCTGCACCGCCGCTACCACGTCCGGCCCGATGCCAACCGCTTCCGGCATCGGCGCGAGGTACGGAAGATAGAACGCCAGCGTGCGCCGCGCATGGGCGCGCGCTTCGGCGCGATCCGCGCTGATCGAGGTGAGCGGGCCAAAGACGAGCCGTACCGCGCCCGGATCGCGCCCGGCCGCCCGCGCACCGTCCGCGATGGCGGCCCACATCCGGCGGCCGTAGTCCGCGCTCCACATGCTGCCGGCCTTCACTTCGTCCGCAATCGCGCCAGCCAGGCGGCACATCTGCATGCCCCAGGTGCCAATCATGACCGGGACCGTCGGCCGCAGAGGCGTCCATTGCAGGTAGGCATCCGGCGTCGCGCGGAAGAGCTTGCCCTCAAACGGCGCGCGGTCGGCGGACCACAGCCGCCGGATCAGCGCGACGGCCTCGCGCACGGCGGTCAGCGGGTGGGACGGCTCAACACCGACAAAATCGAGGAACGCGCCGCGCCCAATACCGAGATAGGCGCGCCCGCCGGTCTGCTCGTCGAGCAGAGCGGCGTTGCCAGCCAGGATCGCCGGGTGTACCAGGTACGGGTTGCAGACCGACGGCCCGATCTGCATCGTCTGCGTGTGCGGCGCGACGGCGAACAGGATCGGCCACGCCGGCTTGAACATCAGATCGTCGAAGATGCTGAAGGTGTGAAAACCGTACGCCTCGGCCATGCGCGCCAGCGCGACATAGTCGCCGAGCGGCTTGCCGCCTGCTATGCCGATGCTGAGCCGAAGCGTAGCGCTATTTGACATTCCACATACCGCCTCTTACAATCGTCTGTACGTTGTAAAGGGAGATTGTATGAGTATTCGACGAGTCGTACTGATTTACCCGAAGCGTGACGGGCGCATTCTGATGAAGGCGGCCGGTGCGCCATACACGCTGATGCGTCTGGCCTCGCTGGTGCCCGACGCGATCCCGGTTGAAATCTGGGACGAGAACCTGATGCGCCTGCCGCTGGAGACGCTCGGGCCGAACGACCTGGTCGGCGCGTCAGCGATGTCGCTCGGCATCGACCAGGTTAAAGAGCACGCGCAGATTATACACCAGCAGGGCGCCAAAGTGGTCGTGGGTGGCACGCACGCCACGCTCGTGCCGGACGAGGTCGAGCAGTGGGCCGACGCGGTCGTTGTCGGCGAGGCGTACCGCACCTGGCCGCAGATCATCCACGACTTCGACCAGGGCAGCCTGAAGAAGCGCTACACCGACGAGGAGTGGGCGGACCTGAAGGGCGTCGCGCCGATCAGCGACCGCGTGATTGAGATGGTCGGCGAGCATCGCAACTACTGGACGCCGATGTTGGAAATCACGCGCGGTTGCCCGCGCAACTGCTCGTTCTGCACGGCGATCCGCGTCAGCGGCAAGATCATGCGCCACCGGCCGATCCCGGAGGTGGTGGATGAGATTCGCCGCCGGCGCCTCAAGCGCTTCTTCCTGACCGACGACAACTTCGGCCTGAATTTCCGCACCGATCCCGATTACTGCGCCGAGCTGTTCGAGACGCTGCGCCGCGAGAAGCTGCACTCCTGGACGGCGCAGGCCGAGCTGCTGGTCGGCAACTACCCGGACCTGCTCGACATGGCGCGCGAGGCGCACCTCGACAAGTTCTTCATCGGCTTCGAGTCGGTGAACATGGCGAACAGCCGCGAGCTGGGCGGCAAGAGCCACGGCAAGATCGAGGAGTACAAGCGCACGATCAAGACGATGCACGCGCACGGCTTGAGCGTGGTCGGCCTGTTCGTCTTCGGCTTCGACGGCGACACGCCGAAAGTCTTCCAGGACACCTGGGACTTTGTGCGCGAGAGCGAACTGGACTCGGTCAGCGTCACGATCCTGACGCCGTACCCCGGCACGCCCCAGCGCCAGCAGTTGATCGACGAGGGCCGGCTGTTCGACCAGCGCAATGACGGCTGGCGCAAGTACGACGTCTCGCACGTGACTTTCCAGCCGAAGCAGATGACGCCGGCGCAGTTGTTCGCCGGCTACGACTGGATCTGCAAGAAGCTTTACAACCCGCTCTCGATCGGACAGCGCGGCCTGCGCACGTTCCGGCGCTACCCGCTGAGCAAGGCGCGCGCGAAGTTCTTCTCGTCGTTCAGCACCGACATCGGCTACAAGAAGACGTACGACTGGCGCTACGCGTAGGCGAGCGCGCGGCAACAAAGACGAAGCGGCGAGGCTTATGAGCCCCGCCGCTTTTTGCTACACATCGACCAACTGGTTGTCATGTTGAACACGACGGCAAGGCCATCGCCAGACGGTACGCTGTGCGCGCGCTGCATCTGTTGCCGACGATGCGCACCACAGTACCATAGACGATGCAAGAGGCCCGGTACACTCAGCAATTCTCAATTTGGCTTTGGACGCGTACTGTCCGATGCCGGCTTGCTATGAACTTGGCCCTCTGGTGCTTGTCACGCACGCTGGCTCGACAAGTAAGCGGCGTTGCCCTCCCTCCGACCCCCTCCCAACAAAGTTGGGAGGGGGCGACTTTCTAAGGGGAGGTGCGCGGCGGCTGCGCCGCCGCGCACCTCCCCGTTAGCTTTTCCCCCTGCTCCCCCGCGCGCGCGGGGGAGCAGGGGCCAGGGGATGAGGGGGCATATTGGCGGCCGACTCCAAAATGCGAATTGCTGTGGTACACTGCATGGTCTTGGAACCTTCCGATTTAAGATGCTTCGCGCGCGCACCGTGAATATTGACAAAACGGCATCCGAGGTTCATGATGGCCTCGGATGTCGTTTTCCCCTGCCTCGGCAGGCGGTGCGGCGGCGGGCAGTCGCCCTCCGCGTGCGGCACGAACCGTGTTGTTAGTAGTCGGCGACCGTAACGGTCTGGCCGGCCATGATCGTCAGCGTATCCGAGCGGGTGCCCGCGTCGGTGCTGGCCACGCTGGCCGAGTAGGTGTACTGACCCGGCGCCAGCGCGATGAACAGTTGCCCGTTGGCGGGCACACTGTACTCGGTGTCCATGACGTTGAACGTCAGCGTATCGCCGAAGTAGTTCTGGACTGTCACGCCGGTCCTGGCGGTCGGGGTGGTCGTGGACTGCACCGGCGCGCTGGGCGGCTGGATCGACGACGGCGGCTGCCCTGCGGGCTGATTCGCTGCGGACCGGGTCGATGCGGCCGGTGCCGTCAGCGGCGCGAAGAACACACCGGTTGCCGCGTACGACATCTGCACTGCCTGGCTGGCCGGAATTTCCACCTGCGCGCTGTCCGCCGAATTGTCCGCGCCGTCCACGTTGACCGACAGGTCATATTCACCCGGCGCGAGCGCGATGAACAGTTGACCGTCTGACGGCACTGTGTACTCCGTGTCCGCGATATTGATTGTGGCTGGCGCGCCCCAGTAGTTCTTGACCAGCAGCCCCGGTGCCGGGCTGGCGGCCAGTGCGTGTCCCGCAAACGTGGCGACGATCATGGCGGCGCCACTCATGGCGGCCGCAACTTTGGCTGACAGTGTAAGATTCTTGTGCATGTTTGATTCCCTCCCATGAGAATCGTAGACGAACGGTGTACGACTGCCTGCTCTTTTATCTACCGCGCTCGCTCACCGGGCCCGGCAAGCGGGCGTCCTCTCGCCAATACATTAGCAATGCTAATTGAATCGCGTGACAATTTCCTGATAAGCAGGCTAAAGGAAGATGAGAGTGTATCCGGCTCCATTCCTGTGCAAGTGCGCCAATGGGTAGGGCGGTGGACAGCGCATAGCGCTTGCGTGCCGTGATACAGCGCGGTATGATGAGACTGCACGAGCGTGATACATAACCCCGGAGTAGCGATGTCCACCGAACTGTACCGTGTGCGCCGGCGTCGCAAGCGCCGTGGCGACCAGGATCCAGCCGTCCACCGGCGGCCGGACACTCACGACGCGCCCGGCGAGACCGACGCCGATCCCGTCAGCGAGGCGTTCATCCGCGGCTCGAACCCGGCACCGTCGAGCGTGGTCTCGGCGCTGTACCGCGCCGACGACGGCACGCGCGAGCGCATGCTCTACCGCATGCAGAACGACGTCGGCAACCAGTACGTCCAGCGCGTCGCGGCGCAGGCGATGGGGCCGGCCGGCGCGAAGGGCGCGCTCGGCGGCACCACCGCGGGCATGGTCAGCGGCACGACGTCCGCGACCGGCGGCGTGGCCGGCTGGCTCGGCGAGGCGGCCGACCTGCTGCGCACCGGCGAAGACCGCATGCGCAACCTGCTCAACCCGCTGGCGCAGATTTTCATCACGGTCGTGCAGACCAATATCGCGTCGGCGTCGCCGATCGACGTGCCGAAGGAGTGGCAGGCCAAGCTGGTCGAGTACATGAAGGACGAGCCGGCCGACGGCGCGCTGCTGCTGCCCGGCGTCCTGCGCAGTCCGCAATATTACCGTGGCGGCTGGATCCTCGACTTGCAGACCGACGCCGAGGCGATGACGCTCGACCACAGCATCTTCGTGCGCGGCGAGTTGAGCATCGAGACGTACGTGCACGAGATGGTGCATGTCGGCCAGTACCTCGCCGGGCCGTCGGCGTTCCTCGTCAGCTATTTCGGCCTCAGCGCGGCGACGATCGCCAAGCGCTTTGTCATGCGCGAGCCGCTCGAATACATGCGCAGCAGCCCGCACGAGAACATCGCTTACGAGCTGGAGCAGCGTTTCAAGGCGTGGCTGGGCAAGCACCCGCTGTAGACCAGGGCGATTACGTTTCTAATGCAACTGCGCCCTGAGCCTGTCGAAAGGCAATTAAAAGCGCGGCGCGGTTCGCGCCCCTTCTCGTCTGTGGTAGAATCGAACTGTTGCACACGCGCTTGACGTCAAGCCATCCCCTGACAGGAGCCTGCCATGGAACTCGGACTTAAAGGTAAAGTGGCCGCTATCACCGGCGGCAGCGAAGGCATCGGACTCGTGACGGCCATCCGGCTCGCGCAAGAAGGCGCCAGCGTCGCCATCTGCGCGCGGCGGCCGGACGTGCTGCAAGCGGCCGCCGACGAGATTGGCAAGCACGGCAACGTGCTGGCGGTCGTGGCCGACGCGATGAAGCGTGAGGAGATCGAACGGTTCGTCGCGGAGACGGTCGCGCGCTTCGGGCGGCTGGATATTCTCGTCAACAACGCCGGCACGTCCAACGCCGGCGCGTTCGAGTCCGTGACCGACGAGGTGTGGCAGCAGGACCTGGACCTGAAGCTGTTCGGCGCGATCCGGGCGTCGCGCGCGGCGATCCCGCACATGAAGAAGCAGGGCGGCGGCCGCATCATCAATATCACGATGACGGGCGGCAAGCAGCCCGGCGCGAAGTCGGTGCCGACGACGGTCAGCCGCGCGGCCGGCATCGCGCTGACCAAGGCGCTCTCGAAAGACCTGGCGGCAGACAAGATCCTCGTCAACACGGTCTGCGTCGGCCTGATCAAGAGCGGTCAGATGGCGCGCGGCGCGACCCGGCGCGGCGTGCCGGTGGACGAGCACTACGCGCAGTTGGGCAAGAACGTTCCGCTCGGCCGCATTGGCGAGACGGGAGAGGCGGCCAACGTCATCGTCTTCCTCGCCTCAGACGCTGCGTCATACGTGACCGGCGCGAGCGTGAACGTGGACGGCGGCATGTCGGGCGTCGTCTAGACTGGATCAGACCCTTCGGGTCTTTGAGACCCGAAGGGTCTCGTGGTTTTGCGGGGTACTATGAAGAAAGTCGTGCTGTTGTTTGCCGGCCTGGTTGCGTTGCTGCCGGCCGCGGCGCTGGCGCATGGCGGCGGCGAAGATCAATATTACACCGTGCTGGTGCCCGGCGAACTGTCCGGGCTTTTTGCCGTCCTGCTCGCGGCGCTGGTCTTGCTGTTCTTGTGGCGGCGCAATCGCGCGCCGCAGGTCGCCGGCCTCGCACTGGCGATCCTCTCCGGCATGCTGTTGTACCTGTCATTCCCGCCGTTTGATCTCGGTGTGCTGGCCTGGGTCGCGCTCGTGCCGATGATTATCGCGCAGTTCCGCTACGCGCCCGCGCCGGGCGCGCGGCCGTCGCGTGTCAACTGGCCGAACCTGTACCAGGCGTTGATGCTGTTCGTCGTCTATGCGCTGGTGTTCATGCACGTCTTCCCACCGGAACTGCCGACCGGCATCGAGACCATGGTCGGCCTGCCGATCCCGGCGATCGGGTACGTCGTGCCAGCCGTCGCGCTCGTCTGCTATCTGCTGTACCTCGTTGGCCTGCCGGCCGGCTCGTTCGCGCTCCACCGCCGCACGGGGCTGCGCTACTTCATCATCGGCCCGGCGCTGGCGTGGATGGGTCTGGAGCAGTTGCGCGTGCTGGTGCAGTTGGGGCAGGGCTGGGCGCGCCTGCCGGCCACCCAGCACGCGAACATCCCGCTGATTCAACTGTCCACGCTCGGCGGGCAGTGGCTGGTCGGGCTGATCGTCGTCGCCGCCAACTATGCGCTGGCGCTGCTGGTTCTGCGCCGCGTGCGGCTCGACGCCGATCTGGCGCAGGCGGTCGCGCGGCAGACGCGCTGGGCGGTCGCGGCGCTGGCGGTGGCGCTCGCGGGGCATCTGCTCGGCTTGGCACTGATCGGCACGCCGGCGCCGGGGCCGACCGTGCGCGTGGCGGCGATCCAGATGGGCGAGGATCTCGGCGACAGCACTCGCTGGTACAAGTACTGGGGCGAGGCGGTCAACACGTGGGAGTGGCGTCCGCTGAGCGAGGTGGTGCTCGACGACTTCGAGCCGAAGATCCGCGAGGCGGCCGCGCAGGGCGCGAAGGTGATCGCGCTGCCGGAAGCGGCGCTGTGGGTGGACCCGGCGCAGAACCTCTGGCTGGTCAGCCGCGCCACGCGCATCGCCAAAGAGACCGGCGCGTACATCACGTTCACGTTCTACTTGTGGAACGATCCGAACTCGCGCAACGAGGTCTACACGGCGACGCCGCAGGGTGAGTGGCTCGGCCCGTATGCGAAGAACCATCCAATCTGGTACATCGGCGAGTACTCGATCACGGCGGGCCAATACCCGGTCTACCAGACGCCGTTTGGCGGCCTGAGCAACTTCACCTGCTATGACAACGCCTACACTGATGTTGCATCGCGGCTGGCCAGCCTGAACGCCGGGCTGCTGACGTCATCAAACCATGACTGGCCGGAAGGTGCATGGGGCTTCTACACTCAGTCGATCTTCCGCGCGGCGGAAAACCGGGTGGCGATCGTGCGCGCCGACTGGCGCGTCGGCTCGGTCATCATCGACCCGTACGGCCGCGTGGTCGCATCGACGAAATGGGACGAGCGCGAGCAGAAGGTGCTGATCGCCGACGTGCCGCTGGCCGCCCAGCCGGGCACGTTCTACACGCAGACCGGCGACTGGCTGGCCTATCTCGGACTGGCAGCGCTGGTGCTGTCGGTGCTCGGCAGCTTCAGCTGGCCGCGCCGTACGCGTACCGTGCCGCAGCCGGCATAACACAACTGGCACCGCACAAGTCTGCGTGACCCGGGCGGTGCGGGAAACTGTGCTAAGATATTACGCAGCGGGGCACAAGCAGCCACGCGCCCATTTACTTTAGCGACCCGCAAGGAGGGCACCGTGACGACCACTACCCCCACACCGGTGAGCGATGGCGAGCGCATGAAGGCGCTTATCGATAACATCGCCGGTTACATGGAACTGTTCCACGGCGGATCAGTCGAGATTATCTCGTTCGACGGCGAAACGCTCAAGGTGCGGCTCAAGGGCCACTGCATCGGCTGCGCGCTTTCGGATGTGACGCTGCACGGCTGGATCGAGGGCACCGTCAAGCCGTTCTTCCCGAACCTCAAGCGCGTCGAGGCGATTGTCTGACGCGCTCTGACACGATACAGGTATAATCCACACGCCGGCCTCACGGGGCCGGCGTGTGTGCGTTTCGGGGCAGCCTGCGTTCCTAGCTGATGGACGATTTCGCCAGCACCTTGATGTGCTTCGCCTTCACGGCCTCAGCTTTCGGCAGCGTCAGCGTCAGCACGCCGTTCTCGAACTCCGCGCGTGCCTTGTCGGCTTCCACCATCGCCGGCAGACGCACACGGCGATGAACGAGGCCGAAGCGCCGCTCGCGCAGCAGGAAGTTAGGCTTCTCTTCTTTCTTCTCGGTCTTCTCCGTCCGGGTTTCGCCCTTGATCGTCAGCATGTTGTCAACCACGCTGATGTCGATCTCGTCGGGTTTGAACCCGGGCACCGACGCCTTGACGACCAGTGCGTCGTCCTGCTCGATCAAATCGATCGCGATCATATCGAACAGGCCCTCGCGCAGCGGCGTGATCCAGCGCGGGGCCAGGAAGGCCTCGTCGACCACGCGGTCAAACGCGTCGCGCAATGTCGTCATCTCATTGAATGGATCCCAGCGGACAATATTCGGCATGGCGGTCTCCTTTCAGTGCCGTACCACGCATGGACGCAACTGCCTGCGCCCTTGAGCGTATCATATGCGGCCGCGGTCCGCATGGGGCATTCGTCCCATTCCCGGCGGGACGCGCGACAGATAGCACGGTGGGCAACAAAAGACCCGAAGGGTTTCCAAAACCTTTCGGGTCGCCAACCGGCTGGTGCGCTTGCGTGCGGGTACCGCCCTACGGCCGCGGCGTTTGCGACGGGCGCAGGGTGGAGGTCGCCTTCGGCCCGATGAGGGTCGGCAGGATGCTGGTTGGCGTCGGCGTGCTCGTCGGTCCGCGCGTAGGGGTCAGCGTCGGCGTGGGGGTCGCCGTGACGGATGGCCGCACGGTCGGCGTTGCCGTGCCGGTGGCGGTCGCCGTCGGGGTCGGCGTAATCGTGCCGGTCGGGCGCGGCGTCGGCGTCGCGGTAACGGTCGGCGTCGCGCTCGGTTCCGGCGTCGGCGTATCGGCGTTCGCCACCATGACGCGCGTACACGCGGCGGTCTTGTTGCCTTTCTTGTCCGTCGCCACCACGCGCAGCGAGTACTGCCCGTTTGGCGCCTTCGTCGAATCCCATTGCGCCAGCACGCTGTTGCGCACCAGCGTGCCGTTCGGCGGCGTGACGGCGCCCCAGCCGATCGGGTCGGGACCGACGCCAAACTCCGTGTAGTATGACGCGAAATCGGGAATGTCCACCGAGCCGATCAGATTGACCAGCCCCTGCACCGCGCCGTCAATCGCCGGTTCAGTGAGCGCGATCGTCAGCGCCTTGGGCGGCTGCGCCAGATTACGCGCAAGCGCCCATTCGCGCAGGTCGTCGCCGGGGTAGAAGTTCGCCGCGCTGTAGCCGGCCCGGAACTGCCAGGCGGCCTGCGCCCACTTGCGGAATTCCTCGTCGACGAACGCCGTCACCGGGCGATCTTCGCGCACGTTGGGCGGACAGCGGCTGTCATACGGCTGGCCGGTCAACTTGTCGGCGGCGTACGTGCGATAGACGAAGTCGGCGCGCTCGACCTTGTCCAGCGTCGGCGCATAGAAGACCTCGCTGCGCTTGCGCGGGCACTGCTCGGTCGCCAGGAAGCCGGTGTCGACGCAGATGTCGCGGCGCGCGATATCGGCCGGAACGGCAAACTCCTTGGCCGGAGTGTTCTTCAGCGCTTCTTCCACAAAGTCGCGCCAGATTGGCGCGGCGCCCGCCACGCCTGACGTGCCCTTCATCGCCGAGTTGTTGTTGTTGCCGACCCACACGCCGACCACCAGCCCGTCGGCCGTGTAGCCGATCGTCCAGTTGTCGTGGTAGTCGTTAGTGGTGCCGGTCTTGACCGCCGCCGGGCGCGACAGCTTCAGCACCGAGTTCGTACCGAACATCGGCGTGCGCGCCGCGTTGTCCTTCAGAATGTCGGTGATCTGGTAGGCCAGTTGCGGCCGCACCGCGTCGACCGGCGCGGCCTGTTCCCACGCCACCGGCTTGCCGGCGCCGTCCGTGATCTTCACGATGACGCGCGGCGCGACCCGCCTGCCGCCGTTGGCGAACACACCGTACGCGCCGGTCAGCTCCATCAGCGTGACCTCGCCGCCGCCGAGCGTCAGCGAGAGATAGTTGTTGTCGTAGTTCTTGCCCGACAGCGAGCGGATGCCGAGCTTCTCCGCCATCTTGATCATATCGGGCACGCCGACGAAATCGAGCGTCTTGACGGCCGGAATATTGTACGAGTTGGCCAGCGCGTCGCGCACGGTGACCAGCCCGTGATACTTGTCGTCGTAGTTGCGCGGCTCGTACGCCTGCGGCCTGGTCGCAAAGATCGTCTTGTTGTCGAGGATCGGCGTCGCCGGCGTCCAGCCTTTCTCGAAGGCGGCGATGTAGGTGACCGGCTTGATCGACGAGCCGGGCTGGCGCGGCCGCAACGCCACGTTCAGCTGCCCGCCGATCTCCTTGCTGTCGAAGTCGATGCTGCCCAGCATCGCCAGCACGTCGCCGGTGCCGGCGTCCATGGCGACGAGCGCCGTGTTGGTCGCGTTCTGCGCCTTCAGCTTGTCCAGTTGCGTCTTGGCGATGCGCTCCGCGGCGGCCTGCCAGTCGAGGTCGATCGTGGTCGTGACGACCAGCCCGAGCTTGTAGAGGTTCTGCGCGCCGAACTTGTCTTCCAGTTGCTGGCGCGCGTAGTAGACGAAGTGCGGCGCCTGAATCTTGGTGACCATCTTTGGCGGCACCAGCTTCAGCGGTGTCTCGTACGCCTTGGTCGCTTCCTCGATGGTCAGCACTCGCCTGTCACCGTTGGCGTTGATGACTACCTCGTGCTGCACCATCAGGTTCAGCACCTGCCGCTGGCGCTCTTTGGCGTCGTCGAAGTTGTCGTACGGGTCCCACAGCGCCGGCGCTTGCGGCAAGCCGGCCAGGAACGACGCCTCAGCCAGCGTCAGGTCGCGCGCGCTCTTGCCGAAGTAGGTCTGCGCGGCCGCCTCGATGCCGTAGGCAAAGTTGCCGTAGAAAATCTCGTTCAGATAGATTTCCAGGATCGTGTCTTTGGGGTAGGTGCGCGTCAACTCCTGCGCCAGGATGATCTCGCGCGCTTTGCGCTCGGCCGTCCGTTCGCTCTGCTTGTAGACGTTCTTGATGAGCTGCTGGGTGATGGTGCTGCCCCCGATCTCGCGCCCGCGGATCAGCACGTTATACAGCACGCGCGCGATACCGATCACGTCGAAGCCAGGGTTGGTGTAAAACGACGGGTCTTCGGTGGCCAGCGTGGCCTGGATCAAGACGGGCGGGATCTGCTGGATCGGCACGGCGATGCGCCGGCCGGTGTCGGGGTCGTTCAACTCGTATATCAGGCGACCCTTGCGGTCCAGGATGCGTGTCGAGTTGAACGACGAGGCGCGCTGGCGCAGTTCGCTGGCCGGCGGCAGGTCGCGCGCGATGGCGAAGTAGCCAAACAGCGCCCCGCACGAACCGACGAAGAACAGGCCGACAAACAGTGCGACGCCGGCAAAGAACAGCCGCGCCGACTGGTAGCCGCAGCCGACTGGCTCGCCGCGATACTCATACAGTTCCTGCAAATTGGGGTCTTGCGGGGTATTGGAACGCATACGAAATGCTATCACCGCGCATGGGCGGCGTCAAACCAGCAATTAGCGGCTAGCAACTAGCAATTAGCGATTAGCGGCTAGCGACTGGCAACTAGCGACTAGCAGCTAGCGGCTAGTAGCTAGCGGCCGGGAATGCACGCGGCGCGGAGCGCCGTACACTTTAGGCATCACTAACAAGACGCCAGTGCAGGCTCGATAGTTCCGTGGCGCTGGCGACTACCAACTAACGACTAGCAGCTAGTGACTAGCAACTACCATGATGGAATTGCCGCTGTTTCCGTTGAACACGGTGCTGTTCCCGCAGATGCCGCTGGCCCTGCACATCTTCGAGGAACGCTACAAGCAAATGATCGGTCGTTGCATCGCCGCAGAGTCGCCGTTCGGCGTCGTCCTGATCCGCGAAGGCAGCGAGGTCGGCATGCCGGCAGAGCCGTACGACATCGGCACGACCGCGCACGTCATCGGCGTCGAGAAGCTGCTGGAAGGCCGCATGAACATCATCGCCAGCGGACGGCAGCGCTTCCGGCTGATGGAGGTGGTGCGCCAGCGCCCGTACCTCGTCGGCCGGGTCGAGCTGGAACCGCACGCGCTGGGCGAGCCGGCGCAGGTGGCCGAGACGGCCGCGCGGGTGCGCCGGCTGTTCGCGGACTATATGGCGGCGATGGCCCAGATCGTCACGGGCGAGTTTAACACCGCGCAGGTGCCCGATGACGAGGCCGGACTGGCGTACGCCGTGGCCGCCGCGCTGGAAGCCGATAACAGCGTCAAGCAGCGCCTGCTCGCCGCCGAATCACTTGAGGCGATCCTGTGCGAGGAAGCCGCCCGCCTGCCCCGCGAGATCAAGCACCTGCACCTGCTGGCTGCCGTCAAGCAGTCGCGCAAACGAGCGGCCGGCGGCAAGATCGGCCCGTTCTCGCAGAACTAAGGCGTCTAATTAGAAGTATCTGATACGCAAATGCTCTGCCCCGTGGGGCTGTCATTGCGAGAATTCCATCCCGCCGCGCAGGATGCGTGAGTGCACAAACTCATGCGCCGAATATCCAAGCCGTCATTCCGGCGAAGGCCGGAATCCAAGCGGGCGCAACACGGGCCAGCATGCGCGCCAGATGCTGGCGTGGATGCCGGCTAACGACATGCCGGCATGACAACCTCGCGTGTCGAAGTTCCCGAGCGGCCCCCACAGGGCGCGAAGCAATGCTGAAGCACCGCTTCGCTGTCTCAATGTCACGAATCATGCGATTGCTTCGGCGGCTAACGCCGTCTCGCAATGATGCTTTTGCGCCCGTGCCCGTTTATGCTGCACAGCGCGCTAGAAACCACAAGTCCCTCCGGGATCAGCAATTCTCATTTTGGCCTTGGGCGGGTACTTTCCAATGCCGGCTTGCTATGAACTGGCCCCCTGGTGCTTGTCACGCATGCTGGCTCGCCAAGAAAGCGGCGTTGCCCTCCCCCCGACCCCCTCCCAACTTCGTTGGGAGGGGGCGAGAT